>NZ_DATMGA010000069.1:0-32057 GCF_035555955.1 Eoetvoesiella sp.
CTGGCCAGCCTGCGCGGCCGGCTCTCGGTGCCGGGGGGGTCTTCTCCCGCCGACATCCCTTCTTTCTATGCCTGGCAGATCAAGCCGCACGAGGTCCGGGTCAACGACCTGAAAACCTGGATCGAGCCGTTCTGGGCCTTGTACAAAGGCCTGGCCCTGGTGCTGCGCCTGCTGCGCGAATCCAGCGAAATCGTCTCGCTCGAGGCGCCGCAAGGGGCCTACCAGGAAATGCTCACCGGCAAGACCTTCCAGCTTTTGCGGGTATGGGTCGAGGCCGACCTGGGCGTGTTTCCTGAAACCAGCGCCAATAAATACGTGATCTGGGTGCGGTTTTCCACCCAGGACAACGACCTCAAGCCCCAGCCCGTGACCCGCAATATCCCGTTCAGGCTGGCGCGCTGCAACGTATAGCTGGCTTCCGGCCGGCGCCGGGGCCAGGGCCAGGTTCTGGCGCTTGGCGGGCCTGTGCTGGCGCATCTGGCGCAGCCCGCCGGCATCCTCGCCGCAATGGCGAATCCAGGCGTATTTCTGTCGGTCCCGCTCGCAGCAGGCCAGGAAGTTGTTGCGGCCTATTTCAGCGAGTGCATTTTTTTTGGCAGCCGGGGAGCGAATCGGGGAAAATAGCGGCGTTGCGTAATAACAAGATGGAGAAACGCGTATGCCCGAATCTGGCTTCGCACAGAACCGACACCCGCGAGCCCGGAAATGGGCGGCGGGGCTCATTATCCTGGCCGTGCTGGCGGGAGGCGGGTATTGGGTTTCGGGTAAATTGACCAGCATCGGCAGCGCGCAAAAAACATTCGGCAGGCGGGGCGGTCCGGTCATGGCGGGCGCAAAAGTGCCAGTCAAGATCGCGCCGGTGGAAACGGCGCCCATCAATGTCGTCCTGAAGGCCATCGGCACGGTGACCGCCTACAACACGGTTACCGTGCGCAGTCGCGTCGACGGCGAATTGCAGAAGATCGCCTTCGTGGACGGGCAAAAGGTCAAGCAGGGCGACCTGCTGGCGCAGATCGACCCGCGCCCTTATCAGGTCCAGCTGGACCAGGCCATCGGGCAGCAAAAGCAGAACCAGGCGCTGCTGGAAAACGCCCGCCGCGATCTGCAAAGGTATCAATTGCTGTACAAGCAAAACTCCATCGCCAAGCAGCAGGTCGATACGCAGGCCTCCCTGGTGCAGCAGTACCTGGGTTCGCAGAAAAGCGACCAGGCCGCCGTGGACAGCGCCCGGCTGCAACTGAGCTTTACACGCATCACCGCGCCGATCAGTGGCCGCCTGGGGCTGAGGGTGGTGGATCAGGGCAACCTGATTTCCGCCTCCAGCACCGACGGCCTGGTGGTCATTACCCAGACCCAGCCGATTTCCACCGTATTCACCTTGCCGCAATCTCAGCTTTCCATGGTGCTCGAGCAAATGCACGCCGGCAAGACATTGCGCGTCGATCTCTACGACAGGGGCGACACCAACAAGCTGGCAACCGGCGAACTGGTTTCCGTGGATAACCAGATCGACGTGGCCACCGGCACGGTCAAGTTCAAGGCCAGGTTCGCCAACGACGACGAGGCCCTGTTCCCGAACCAGTTCGTGAACGTGCGGCTGCTGGTCAGCACCGAGCCGAGCGCCGTGGTCATTCCCGTCGAGGCGTTGCAGCAAGGTTCCATCGGCTCGTTCGTCTACGTCGTCAACGACGACAACAAGGTGCATGTCCAGCAAGTGACGGCAGGCGCCATCGATGAAGGGCGCGTGGCCATCGTCAGCGGCCTGAAGTCCGGCCAGAAGGTGGTGACCGATGGCGTGGACAGGTTGAGTGAAGGCGCTGCAATCGAAGTGGTCACACCCGAAGCGCAGGCGGAGGTCGCCAAGAAAGCCGCGGAGGCCGCCAGCAAGGCAGCCGGGCCGCATTCGCGCCGTCGATAGGCGGGCGCCGTGAACCTGTCGCGCATTTTCATACTTCGCCCGGTTGCCACCACGCTGGCCATGGTGGCTCTGCTGATCGCGGGCTTTCTGGCCTATAAGCTGTTGCCGGTTTCGGCCTTGCCCGAAGTGGACTACCCCACCATCCAGGTGTCCACCTTGTATCCGGGCGCCAGTCCCGACGTCATGACGGCGCTGGTCACATCGCCGCTGGAACGCCAGTTCGGCCAGATGCCGGGCCTGAGCCAGATGACGTCGACCAGTTCGGGCGGCGCGTCGATGATCACGCTGCAGTTCGACCTCAGCCTGCCTCTGGACGTGGCCGAACAAGAGGTGCAGGCCGCGATCAATGCCGCCTCGAACCTGCTGCCCAGCGATCTGCCGTCGCCGCCCATCTACAACAAGGTCAATCCGGCCGACACGCCGGTCATCAGCCTGGCCATTACCTCGCCCACGCTGCCTTTGTACAAGGTACGAGACCTGATCGACATTCGCGTGGCCCAGAAGCTGTCGCAGATTTCGGGGGTGGGCCTGGTAAGCATTGCCGGCGGACAGCGGCCGGCCGTGCGCATCCAGGCCAATCCCAAGGC
The DNA here is from genome assembly GCF_035555955.1 of Eoetvoesiella sp. NCBI lineage: Bacteria > Pseudomonadati > Pseudomonadota > Betaproteobacteria > Burkholderiales > Alcaligenaceae > Eoetvoesiella > Eoetvoesiella sp. The sequence goes on from NZ_DATMGA010000069.1 coordinate 2,506, forward strand.
GCTGGCGGCGCATAATCTTACGCTGGCCGATGTGCGCACCGCCATTACCGGGGCCAACGTCAATCAGCCCAAGGGCAATCTGGACGGGCCTTTGCGATCCACCACCATCAACGCCAACGACCAGCTCAGCTCGGTTTCGGACTACGAGAACCTGATCATCTCGTACGAAAACGGCGCGCCGCTGCGGCTCAAGGACGTGGCCACGGCGGTTCAGGACGCCGAGAACATCAACCAGGCGGCCTGGATAGGCTCCACCCCGGCCATTCTGCTGAACATCCAGCGCCAGCCCGGCGCCAACGTCATCGACGTGGTCGACCGGGTCGAGGCCATGCTGCCTTCGCTCAAGCAGTCCCTGCCGGTGGGCGTGGATGTCAGCGTGGCCACCGACCGCACGCAGACCATACGCGATTCGGTTCAGCATGTGCAATACGAAATGCTGCTGGCGATCTTCCTGGTGGTGCTCGTCACCTTCGTCTTCCTGCGCAGCTGGCGCGCCACCTTCATTCCCAGCGTGGTCGTGCCGTTGTCGCTGGTCGGCACGTTCGCCATCATGTATCTGGCCGGATTCAGCGTCAACAACCTGACGCTGATGGCCTTGACCATTGCAACGGGTTTTGTGGTGGACGACGCGATCGTCATGATCGAAAACATTGCGCGATATATCGAGGCGGGCGAAACCGCCTTGCAGGCGGCCTTGAAGGGGGCGTCGCAGATCGGCTTCACGCTGGTGTCGCTAACCCTGTCCCTGATCGCCGTGCTCATCCCGCTGTTGTTCATGAGCGATGTCATCGGCCGCCTGTTCAGCGAGTTCGCCATTACGCTGGCCGTGGCCATCTTGTTGTCGCTGGTCATTTCGCTGACCCTGACTCCCATGATGTGCGCGCGTCTATTGCGGCCGGAATCCGAAATGAAGTACGGGCGTTTTCAGCGCAGGATGGGCGAGTTCATGGACTGGCTGATACACAAGTACGACCAGGGCCTGCAGGTCGTGCTTTCCCATCAGCGCATCACGCTTTGGGTGGCGCTGGGAACTTTTGCCGTAACGGCCCTGCTATACCTTGTCGTGCCCAAAGGCTTCTTCCCTCAGCAGGACACCGGCCTCATCCAGGCCATCAGCCAGGCGCCGCAGACCGTTTCCTTCAGTTCGATGGCGAAACGCCAGCAGCAGGCGGTGGACACCATATTGAAGGATCCCGGCGTCGCGGCGGTGTCGTCGTTCATCGGCATCGACGGCACCAACTCCACGCTCAATACCGGGCGCATGCAGATTGCCCTGAAGCCCGTGAGCGAGCGCAGCGACAATGCGCAAGCCATTATCGAGCGCCTGGGCGGCCAGTTGAAGAAACTGCCCGACATCCAGGTGTTCATGCAGCCGGTGCAGGACCTCAGCGTGGAAGACCGGGTCAGCCGCACGCAATACCAGATGACGCTGTCGGATCCGGACAGCGCCAATCTGGTCGAATGGGTGCCCAAGCTGGTGGCGGCGCTGAACCAGTTGCCGCAATTGTCCGATGTGGCGGACGACCTGCAAAGCAATGGCCTGCAAACGGTACTTAGCATAGACCGCGATGCGGCGGCCCGCCTGGGCATCACCAATTCCGCCATCGACGAGGCGCTGTACGATGCGTTCGGGCAGCGGCTGATTTCCACCATTTTCACGCAGTCCGCGCAGTACAGGGTCGTGCTCGAGGTGGCGCCGCGGTTCAGGCAGGACCCGGCCGCCCTGTCGCAGATCTATGTGGCAACCTCCGACGGCGCGCCCGTTCCCCTGACCAGCATCGCCAAGGTCCAGGAAACCAGCACCCTGCTCGCCATCGAACGCCTGGGGCAGTTCCCGGCGGCCACCATCTCGTTCAACCTGGCCAAGGGGGCGGCATTGTCGAGCGCGGTCGATGCCATTGCGCAGGCCGAGGCCAGGCTGGACATGCCGGCCTCCATAGAAACCCGCTACCAGGGCGCGGCCCGGGCCTTCCAGGCTTCGCTGAGCAGCACGCTGTGGCTGCTGCTGGCCGCGGTGGTCGCCATGTACATCGTCCTGGGCATTCTGTACGAAAGCTATATCCATCCCGTCACCATTCTTTCCACCTTGCCGTCCGCGGCCATCGGGGCCTTGCTGGCCTTGCTGCTGGTGGGCGGCGAGCTGGACATGATAGGCATCATCGGCATCATCCTGCTGATCGGCATCGTCAAGAAGAACGCCATCATGATGATCGACTTCGCACTCGACGCCCAGCGGCATCGGGGCCTGTCGCCGCGAGCGGCCATCCACGAGGCTGCGCTGCTCCGGTTTCGTCCCATCCTCATGACGACGCTGGCCGCGCTGTTCAGCGCCATTCCCCTGATGCTGGCCACCGGCGCTGGTTCCGAACTGCGCCAACCCCTGGGCCTGGTCATGGTGGGCGGCTTGCTGTGCAGCCAGTTGCTTACCCTGTTCACGACCCCGGTCATTTACCTGATGTTTGACCGCATCGCGCGCCGGGCCAAGGGCAGGGCGGCCTCCAGGCCGGCCGGCAACGAGGCGGCGCCATGAGGTTCTTTTCCCTGTTCATCGTGCGGCCGGTGGCGACCACCTTGCTGTGCCTGGGCATGGTGCTTACCGGCTTGCTGGCGTACAGGCTGCTTGCGGTGGCGCCGTTGCCGCAGGTCGATTTTCCGATGATCTCGGTCTCGGCGCGGCTGGCGGGCGCCAGCCCCGAAACCATGGCCTCCAGCGTGGCCACGCCGCTGGAGCAGGCCCTGGGGTCGATCGCCGGCGTTACCGAGATGACCTCGCGCAGTACCGAAGGCTCGACCCGCGTAACGCTCATGTTCGACCTGAGCCGCGATATCAACAGCGCGGCGCGCGACGTCCAGGCGGCGATCAATGCGGCGCGCACCATGCTGCCGTCCAGCCTGCGCAACAACCCCACCTATAACAAGGTCAACCCCAACTCCGCGCCCGTCATGGTGCTGGCGCTGACCTCCGACACCCAGACCCAGGGCCAGTTGTACGATCTGGCCTCCACCGTGCTGGCCCAGAAGCTTGCGCAAGTGCAGGGCGTGGGCGAGGTGGACGTGGGGGGCAGTTCGCTGCCGGCCATCAGGGTCAGCCTGAATCCGCAGGCGCTGGTGGCGGCCGGGATTCCGCTGGATACAGTGCGCACGGCGCTGTCCAATGCCAATACCATGCGGCCCAACGGCGCGGTGGAGAACGACCGCTATCATTGGACGATCAGCTCGGGCGGACAGATGAACCGCGCGGCGCAGTACCAGTCTCTGGTCGTCGCGTGGAAGGACGGGTCGCCCGTGCGCCTGAAAGATATTGCCACGGTGGAGGACTCGGTCGAAGAGGTCTACAACTTCGGGTTCTTCAACGATAAAACCGCCGTCCTGCTGATTATCCGCCGCCAGCCCGATGCCAACGTCATCGAAACCGTCGACGCCATCCGCGCCCAGCTCCCCAGTTTCCAGGCCATGCTGCCCGCCCAGGTGACGCTTTCCGTGGCGCAGGACCGCACGCCCAGCATCCGTGCTTCGCTGCACGAGGCGGAAATCACCTTGATCATTGCCGTGGCGCTGGTGGTCCTGGTGGTGCTGCTGTTCCTGCGTGATTGGCGCGCGGCCCTGATTCCCATCATTGTCGTGCCCGCCTCGCTGATCACGACCTTCAGCCTGATGTGGTGGTTCGGCTTTACCCTGAACACCATATCGCTGATGGCGCTGATCGTGGCCACCGGATTCGTGGTGGACGATGCCATCGTGGTGCTCGAGAACATCATGCGGCATGTGGAAAAAGGCGTGCCGCCCTTGCGCGCGGCCATGCGCGGGGTGAAGGAAGTGGGTTTCACCGTGGTGGCCATGAGCTTGTCGCTGGTGGCGGTGTTCATTCCCATTTTGCTGATGAGCGGTATCGTGGGCCGGCTGTTCAGGGAGTTCGCCATAACGCTGTCGGCGACCATCATGGTTTCCTTGCTGCTGTCACTCATCCTTACGCCCATGATGTGCGCGCGTCTTCTCAAGCTGCGGCCCGCCAGGCCCCGGCGTTCGGGTGTGCTGCGCTGGCTGGCGCGGTCGGTGGGCGAGCGGTTCTGGCGCGGATACCGCACGTCGCTGGATTGGGCCCTGGCGCATGGCCGTATCATGATGCTGTTGCTGCTGGCCACGGTCGGGCTGAACGTATATTTGTATACCGCCGTGCCCAAGGGGTTTTTCCCGCAGCAGGACACCGGCCAGCTCCTGGGCTTTTTCCGGGTCGACAAGGGTACGTCGTACTATGCCATGCGGCCCAAGCTGGAGCAGTTCCGCAATATTCTCCTGAAGGATCCGGCCATCGAGAGCGTGACCGGCTTCGCGGGGGGGCGCGGAGGCAGCAACAGCAGCTTTCTGATGATCCAGCTCAAGCCCCTGGCCGAGCGCAAGGCAAGCGCCAACGACGTGGTGAATCGCCTGCGCGGAAAGTTCCTGGACGTTCCGGGCGCGCGCCTTACCCTGGTTCCGCAGCAGGACATTTTCCTGGGCGGGCGCCAGGGCTCGGCGGCCTACGATTACAGCTTGCTTGGCAGCGACCTCGATCTGCTGAAAAAATGGCTGCCCAAGGTGCAGCAGGCCATGCAGGCCTTGCCCGAACTGGTCGACGTGGACAACGATGTCGAGGACAAGGGGCGGCGGATCAATATGACCATCGACCGGGATGCGGCCAAGCGCCTGGGCGTCGATATGTCGCTTATTTCGTCGACCTTGAACAACTCGTTCAGCCAACGCCAGGTATCGGTCATCTACGGCCCGTTGAATCAGTATCATGTGGTCATGGCTGTGGACCAGCGCGACGCCCAGGACGCCGAGTCTCTCAAGAAAGTGCAGGTAGTCACCTCCGACGGCAACCGGGTGCCGCTGTCGGCCTTCACCCGCTTCGAAAACGGCACCGCGCCGCTCAGCGTGCAGCATACGGGCCTGTTTGCCGACGAGTCGATCTCGTTCAGCCTGGCGCCCGGCGTAACGCTTGAGCAGGCGACGCAGTCCATCCAGAACGCCGTGGCGCGCACGGGCATGCCTTCCACCGAGATCCAGGGCGGCTTCCAGGGCACAGCCAAGGCGTTGCAGCAGTCGATGTCGCAGCAGCCGTGGCTGATCCTGGCGGCGCTGGTCACCATGTACATCGTGCTGGGCATGCTGTACGAAAGCTATGTGCATCCCATCACCATACTTTCGACCTTGCCGTCGGCGGGCATTGGCGCGCTGCTGGCGCTTATCGGGCTGGGCCAGGAGTTTTCGCTGATTGCCCTGATCGGGGTGTTCCTGCTGATCGGCATCGTCAAGAAGAACGCCATCATGATGGTGGATTTTGCGTTGCAGGCCGAACGCGAACGCAAGCTGTCTTCGCGCGATGCCATCTACGAAGCCTGCCTGATCCGGTTCCGCCCCATCATGATGACCACGGTTTCCGCCTTGTTCGGCGCCTTGCCGCTGGTGCTGGCTTCCGGCGCCGGGGTCGAGATGCGCCGGCCTCTGGGCATCACCATCGTCGGGGGGCTCATTCTTAGCCAGATTCTCACGCTGTATACGACGCCGGTGGTGTATCTGTATCTGGATCGCTTCGGCATATGGGTCAATCGGCGCCGCCAGCGGCGTGCGGATCGCAGGCGGCTGGTCTCCGAGCAGCCGTAGTTGGCGGCGATAATGTTAACGGCGCCGGACGGCGGCAATATTGAAATACGCACTATGAGCAAGAAAACAAGAACCAGAATCAAGCGGCTGCGGCCCTATGCGGCGGGTGTGCTGGCGTTGGCGCTGCTGGGCGGATGCGCGGTGGGACCGGATTATCAGCGGCCCGCCGTCGACGTGGGAACCGGCTACAAGGAAAGCCAGGGCTGGATCCGTGCCGTTCCGAGCGATGCGGCCTTGCGCGGCGACTGGTGGAAGCTGTACGAAGATCCCGAACTGAATCGCCTGATGGATGAATTGCTGGCCTCGAATTTGTCCATCGCGCAGGCCGAGGCGCAATACCGCCAGGCCCAGGCCCTGGTGCAGTCGGCCAGGTCGGCGTTTTTCCCGACGGTGGGCGTGGATGCTTCGATGTCGCGCTCGGGCTCGGGCAGCGGCTCGTCGAACTCGTCGGGGTCGAATTTTTCGGGCAATGGCAATGGCGCAAGCAACCAATATACCCTGACGGGCAGCGTCAGTTGGGAGCCCGACCTATGGGGCAAGGTGAGGCGCGATGTCGAGTCGAACCGCGCCGGCGAGCAGGCCAGCGCCGCCGACCTGGCCAATACGCGCCTGAGCATGCAGTCGACCCTGGCGCAAAGCTATTTCCAGCTCAGGGCGCTGGATGCCGAAAAACGTCTTTACGAGCAGACCGTGGCGGCCTACGAACGTTCGCTCAAGACCACCCAGAATCGTTTGGCCGTCGGCATGGTGAGCCAGTCCGACGTTGCGGCGGCCCGTACCCAGCTGGAAAACGCCAAGGTGCAGCAGCTGGCCTTGAACTGGCAGCGCGCGCAACTGGAGCATGCCCTGGCCGTGCTGGTCGGCAAGACGCCTTCGGCATTTACCTTGACGCCCGAGAAAACCACGGTGACGGTGCCCGACATACCGGTTGCCGTGCCTTCCGTCCTGATTCAGCGCCGCCCCGACGTGGCCGCCGCAGAGCGCCGCACGGCCGAGGCCAATGCCAAGATCGGCGTGGCCCAGGCAGCCTGGTTTCCCGACCTGACGCTTAGCGCGCAAGGCGGCTATCGCAGCGGCCAGTGGGCGCAGTGGCTGACCGCGCCTTTCAATTTCTGGTCGCTGGGTCCTTCGCTGGCCTTGACGCTGTTCGACGGCGGGGCGCGGCAGGCGCAGGTCGACCAGGCCCGCGCCGCCTACGATGCGCAGGTGGCGGCTTACCGCCTTACCGTGTTGACGGCCATGCGCGAGGTCGAGGACTACCTGGTGCAGGTGCATGTGCTGGGCCAGGAGCAGCAGGCGCAGAACCGGGCGCTCGAGGCGGCCCGCGAATCGCTGCGTCTTACCCTTAACCAGTACAACGCCGGCATGATCGACTATTTGAGCGTGGTACAGGTCGAAGCCACGGCGCTGAGCGCCGAGCGTTCGGCCTTGTCCATGAATGCCGACAGGCTGGTGGCCAGCGTGCAGTTGATCGCCGCCTTGGGCGGTGGCTGGCAGGCGGGCGGCGAGGCGGTTCGCGAGGCGCGGTCCGCGTCCGAAACCGCGGCGGCCGATGGGGTCAATGGGGCTGATGGGCAGGCACAGGCCCCTATCGTGGAGCCGGCGGCAAAGCCTTAGCGCGCTTCCGCCGCTTCCAGCAACGCCCTCATTCCGGCAATGCCGTGCGCGCCGTGCTGCCGCGCGGTTTGCAGGGTAGCCGCGCTTTGCCCGCCAATGGCAAAAACAGGCATTCCTGATTTTTCCGCCAGCGCTGCGAACTGCTCCCAGCCCATGCCCGGCTGGCCGGGATGCGAGGCCGTTTCCAGCACGTGGCCCAGCACCACGAAGTCGGCATCCAGGGCGCGCGCGGCGTCGAGTTCTTGCAGTGTATGGGCGGAAACGCCGGTCAGCCTGCGCGGCAGCAAGTGCGCGTCGGGGGCCGGGGCCTGGGCGGCGGAAGCCGGCGGATTGTCGCCGGCATTGCCGTGCGTGGCTGCGCCTTGCTGCGCGGCGGCCTGGCTTTGCATGGCCGAAGCCTGACGCAAGGCGTCCTGGGCCCGCCAGTGCACACCGTCGGCCAGCGGCCGCCAGCTTTCGGGGTGCACGCTGTTCAGCAGGCATCGTGCGCCGAATTCATGGCAGCAGGCCAGCACAGACTGGAACGCCTGGTGGATCTCGGCTTCGGGGGCCGCGGCGGCCCAGTCGGGCTCGCGGAACTGCACCAGCTCGATCCCCGCGCGCAGGGCCTGCGCGAGCTTTTCAAGAAAGGCCGGGAGGTTCTTTTGGCCGCCTATGGAGGTAACAAGATAACGGTCGGGCAATTGCAGCCAGCGCAGCGGCGGCAGGGTGGCGGGTAGCAGGGGCCCCACGGGCAGAGTCTTGCGGGGATTCACCCAGGCCAGCGTCTGGCCTTCGATGGCTTTGGGTTCGCCTTGCCATTCCGTGACCTGGCAGAACGCCAGCCGGACGATGTTCTTCGGGTATTCGTGCACATAGGTCACCCAGGGCGTGGAGACGCTGACGTCGATGTCCAGTTCCTCCTTGAGCTCGCGCGCCAGCGCCTGCTGCACGGTTTCCCCGGGTTCGATCTTGCCTCCCGGCAATTCCCACCAGCCCGGCCACGGCTTGTCCGCCGGCCGTTCGGCCAGCAGCAGCGAACCGTCTTTTTGCAGGATAAGGCCGGCGGCGACGTCGATGAATGGCTTAGACATGGCGCGCCGCCCAGTCGCGCGCGAACTGGCGGGCCACCCGGCCCGAACGCGAGCCGCGCTCCAGCGCCCACTGCAGGGCTTCGATGCGCGAGGCGTCGATGTCGGCCTGGGAACACCCATGCTCCTTGAGCCAGTAATACACGATGTCCAGGTAGTCGTCCTGCTTGAACGGATAGAACGACAGCCAGAGACCGAAGCGCTCGGACAGCGAGATCTTTTCCTCGACCGTTTCCCCAGGGTGGATTTCGCCGTCCGTCTGGTGCTTGGCATCCAGGTTTTCGCTCATGTATTCGGGCATCAGGTGGCGCCGATTGGACGTGGCATAGATGAGCACGTTGTCGCCCGAGGCGCTGATGGAGCCGTCCAGCACCGATTTAAGCGCCTTGTAGCCAGGCTCGCCCTCTTCGAAGGAGAGGTCGTCGCAGAAAATGATGAAGCGTTCCGGGCGCTTGCTGACGATGTCGACAATGTCGCCCAGATCTCCCATGTCGGACTTGTCGACCTCGATCAGGCGCAGCCCGCGATCCGCATAGGCGGCCAGCATGGCTTTCACCAGCGAGCTTTTTCCCGTGCCGCGCGCGCCCGTCATCAGCACATTGTTGGCCGGCTTTTTCTCGATGAAATGGCGGGTATTGCGGTCGATGATGTCTTTCTGGCGGTCGATGTGCTGCAGATCGTCGCTGTGAATGTGGGAAACGTTCTGAACCGCGTCCAGCCAGCCGCGCGCGCCTTTCTTGCGCCAGCGGAAGGCCTGCGCCGACCAGTCGATGTCGGGAGGCGCGGGCGGCAACCAGGCTTCGAGTTGCGCCAGAACGCGCTCGGCGCGGCTGACGAGCGAGGTCAGATCGATGGAACTCAAGGTTTTCTCCAGAAAGCAGCGGGATGGCAAAGCGACATTATCGCAATTTTATGCTTTGCCTTGCCCGGGCCGGGTATTCCCTCTTGCTTCAAGGTAGCCTCTGAGCAGGCCCCCGCGCTGCGGCGCGCTGGTTTGTTTTTTTGCCGCCGGGCCGTCTCGGGCAAAAGCCCTGCGCAAAAACGTATAATCGTAGCCTTGACCTTCGGCGCAAGGCCAACCCCGCCGTTCTGGCGGAATTGCGGCATAGAGGCCGAAGCCATGCCTGGCGCCCAGGGGCGTTGCGGCCTTGGCAGTGCTCCATCATTGTATTGCCGGGTTCTGATAGGCGGTTTTCCACTGCGCTTATGCCCAGCGGGTGGGCGGGGCTGGTGCGCGAGGGTCAGTAGCGGCTTGTTGTCTGGCCTTTGTGCTTACCTGAAACCTGGATTGTCTTTTGAATCTTGCCGAAATAATTGCTCCCGTCGCCGACGACATGAAGGCCGTCGACGCAGTCATTCGCGAGCGCCTCAATTCCGACGTGGTTTTGATTCGCACGGTCGGAGACTACATTATCGGGGCCGGCGGCAAGCGCATGCGCCCGGCCCTGCTGCTGATGATCGCCGGCGCGCTCGGCTACAAAGGCACCATGCACCACATACAGGCGGCGGTGGTCGAGTTCATCCACACCTCCACCTTGCTGCACGACGACGTGGTCGACGAATCCGACATGCGCCGCGGCCGCAGCACCGCCAATGCCGTGTTCGGCAATGCCGCAAGCGTGCTGGTCGGCGACTACCTGTATTCCCGTTCGTTCGAAATGATGGTCGAAGCCGACACCATGCGCATCATGCAGGTGTTTTCCCAGGCCACCACCATCATCGCCGAGGGCGAGGTGTTGCAACTGCTCAATGTGCACGACCCCGACGTCTCGCTGGACCGCTATTTGCAGGTGGTGCGCTATAAAACCGCCAAGCTGTTCGAGGCCTCGGCCCAGGTGGGCGCCATCATTGCCGGCGCCACGCCGCAACAGGAAGAGGCCGCCGCGGCCTACGGACGCCATGTCGGCACGGCCTTCCAGCTCATCGACGACATGCTGGACTACAGCGGCGACGCCGAGGCCCTGGGCAAGAACGTGGGCGACGACCTGCGCGAAGGCAAGCCCACCTTGCCGCTGATCCGTGTCATGGAAGTCGGCACCCCCGAACAACGGCAGCTCATTCAAGACGCCATCAAGACCGGTGAAGCGGATTTCAAGGCGGTGGCCCACGCCATCCACGAAACCGACGCCCTGGAATACACGCGCAAAGCGGCTGTGGCCGAGGCGGAAAAGGCCCGGGAAGCCTTGTCTTCCTTCCCGATTTCCGCGCAACGCGAATCTTTGCTAAAATTTTGCTCTTTCGCGGTCGAGCGAGACCGCTGAAAGAACCCCCCAGGACCGGGCCGCAAGGCTTTTTCCGGTAAAAGGCAAGCCGCCATCCCGAAGGCTTGCCGGGTATGTTGCAAGTCGGGGCGTAGCTCAGCCTGGTAGAGTACTGCGTTCGGGACGCAGGAGTCGCATGTTCGAATCATGTCGCCCCGACCACGATTTCCAAAAAAGCCCTTGAATTTCAAGGGCTTTTTTTTGGCTGCGGGTGTTGTCGCATAAAAAGTCGAATATGTGGCAATTGTGTGTCAATCAGCGAATCTGATCTGAGAGATGCCTCATGCCCGCCGGGCAAGAATAGCCTGATTTACCTATACGGTACTCCCAATCCAAACAGAGTCCGTATGTCTTGGAAGGAATCAACCCCCTTCCAGCAATATCCGCAACAGATCGCCTTGGCTGGTCCGAGTGCGCTCACAATCGTCGCTTGATAGGCAATTCCGGTATGGCCAAAAGGATCATACCCAAGCCTATCTGGAGAAGCAGTTCACGCAGGGCCGTCGCGCTGTGCTTCTGCAACTGGAGACCTCTTTTCAGCTTAGAGTCCGTCGCCAGGGTGCCCAACTGCAAATAGGTATTTCTGGCTTCTTCAATCTTGACCCGCGCCATATTGCAATATACAATTGCTATATACCTTCTGACTGAAAGGGTGACAGAATGTCTATTGGAACTGTCTTTATCAATAACCGCACACAGGCTGTTCGACTTCCTGTAGACGTGCGCCTACCCGAAGGCGTGCACAAGGTGGAAGTGCGTGTCAGGGGGCATGAGCGCATCATCGCGCCGGTCGGGCAGACTTGGGATAGCTTCTTCGTGGGTGGCTCCACCGTCAGCGATGACTTCATGCCCGAACGCGCCAGCCAACACCAGTCTGAGCGAGAGTCGTTCTGATGTTGCGCTACCTGTTGGACACTAACATCGTCATCTATGTCTTGAAACGGCGCCCCATCGAGCTGCTGTCCACCTTCAACGCCAACGCCAGCAGAATGGCAATATCTTCGATCACCTTGGCTGAGCTTCTGCATGGAGCGGAGAAAAGCAGCCGGGTCAGCGAGAACCTGTCAGCGATTGAGGATTTTTGTAGTCGCCTTGATGTGCTGTCCTACGGAGCTAAGGCCGCCCAGCACTATGGTGCCATCCGAGCTGCCCTGGAAAAACTGGGCCAGCCCATCGGGGTGAATGACTTGCACATCGCGGGGCACGCACGCAGTGAAGGTCTTGTGCTGGTAACGAATAACGTCTCGGAATTCACGCGCATACCGGCGCTTGAAGTGGAGAATTGGGTCAGTGCCAGCCAGTAGCCGCATTAACCACATGCGATGCTATAGGTTTTGTCGACTGCGGTATCAGGACGGTCGACTCGTGGGCAACTGCATTTAGACTGAGAAGTGGACATCGAACAATTACCCGCTCACACCATGACAAAAGAAAAACACGCGACTGTCGCGATGCAAAACGCCCCGCCACTATGTATGACAGCCGGCGTTAGGGGGCAAGACAGTGGCGAGGGATCTGTCAGGCAGGGCAAGACCCGGCTAGCTCGATCGAACAAAGGCGAAGTTGCTACTCCATAAAGGATCCGGAAGGCGTTCGGGACGCAGGAGTCGCATGTTCGAATCATGTCGCCCCGACCAATCATTTCAATATCAAGCCCTTGTCATGCAAGGGCTTTTTGTTTTTTGCCGCTGACGTCCTGGAAGCCTTGCGAGGGTGTATCGTTTCACCGCGGGCCAGCATCTCCACGAAGTTCACGATGCGCCTGGCGCGTGTTTCGGCTCGTTTGGCGTCGTTTACCCGGTAGATGACGGCGTAGCGATTGGCGCGATCCAGGGTCTCGAAGAAGCGCCTGGCTGCTTCGTTCGACGCAAGCGCAGCCGCCAGGTCTTCCGGGATTTCGGCTGTACCCTGGGAGGCGTAGGCGGCGTCCCATCGTCCATCGGCCTTTGCCGCTTCGATTTCGGCGAGTCCGGCTGGCCGCAGGCGGCCTTCCTTCTCCAGACGGTCAGCGGTGTCGCGGTTTTTCGCCGACCACCGGCTTCCGGGCCGGCGCGGCGTCATGCGAACGAGAAAGTAGTGTTCATCGAACCTGGCAAGCTGCCCATCGATCCAGCCGCAACAAAGCGCGGCCTCGATGGCGTCTTCTTTGCCGATGGTGGGCGTGGGGGCCCCGGCTTTCGCAAGCCGCAGCCAGAAGCCATTTGAGCTTCCGGAGGCATTCGACATATGCGCTTCGAGTTCCTGCGATGCGCCGAATGTCAGGATCGGCTCGTTCTTGTGAGTGAGATTGGTCGGCATGGTGATTCAGGAAATAATGGATATGGATTTTTATTTTTTGGTGATATAACTGATGTAAGATTGATTCATATTTGATGCTTTAAATGGGGGCTGCCATGCGAACGACTGTGACTATCGACGACGAACTTTACCAGCGGGCGCTTGAGGCTGCGGATCCCGGAATGGACAAATCAGACCTGTTTCGCGAGGCTGTCAAAACATTTGTCCGTGTGCAGTCCGCCAAAAGGCTGGCACGATTGGGTGCCAAGAGCCCTGAAATGCAAAGCATTCCCCGTCGGCGTGAGCCTGTCGCCTCATGAGCGGTGTGCTGGTCGACACCTCGGTCTGGGTAGATCACTTCAAACGTCATAATAGCGCTCTCGTTCACTTGCTCGAACGCGATCTGGTATTGACACACCCGCTGGTTGTCGGAGAAATTGCCTGCAGGACTCCCCCCAATCGCCAACAGACCCTGGCGGATCTAGCGAGCTTGCGCCAGAGCCAACAAGCAACCATTGAAGAAGCCATGATGTTGATGGAAAGCAGGCAACTGTATGGTTTAGGCTGCGGGCTGATCGATATGCTGCTGGTGGCTTCCGCACTGCTGACTGCTGACACCAAACTCTGGACGCTGGACAAGCGATTGAGCGGCATTGCCGATCGCGTCGGCGTCAAGCTGTGATCTGCTGCGATTCGCACAGACCGGACACACTCTAGAACTTTGGCAATCGCACTACAGCAAGGGCTCTATCTTGCCCTGGCCGTCCAGCTTGAGTCGATACGCCCGGTATCTGTGCGCCCGATGCGTTTGAGTGTGACAAGCTGGCAATAGTGAGATTGGATGGTTCTGTAGATAGGATAATAATAGTTATCTTTTAAGTAAGAAAGATAACTATTATTATCTATATTTTATTACGATGAGATAAATATGCTATCTTTAATTAGCTTTTATATAATAAAGATAACTATATGACAATGAGAGCGAACAATGGCTCAATTGCTTACCGAATATGCTGAAGCCCGCCAGGCCAGAAAGCTAAGCCAGTCGGAGCTTGCCGACTTGGCGGGCTTGAGCCGCATGGCCGTGCAGAAGATGGAAGCGGGTACTACCGATCCGCGGTTGTCGTCGCTTATTGTGCTGGCCCGAGCAATGGGAATGGAGCTCATGCTGGTTCCCCGCGCGTTGCGGCAAGACCTGGAAGCCTTTGTGCGCTCCGGGGGGCGGGCGCTTGGCCAGCCCGTGGGGGTCGATGCGCCAACCTCCGTGGTGGACGATCTGCTTTCCAATTCCGGTGGGAGATGAGTACGTTCATCCGATATCTTCGGCTGTACCTGCATGGCCCGCATGGCAAGCGAGCCATCGGATACCTTTCGCAATATGGCGATGTGCTACGAGTGTCCTTCGACCGGAACTATATTCAGGACGAAAATCGCCCGCTTCTGTCGCTGAGTTATCAAGGGGCGGATGAGGTGCGTACACAGGCCATCCTGACTGCAATGCGAGATGTCCGGCTGGTGCGGAACGATGGTAAATGGCCTGCTTTTTTTCAGAATCTACTGCCGGAGGGACATAACCGGGAGCGGCTTGCACGCGAAAGAGGCTGTCGGGTCGACGATGAATTCGAGCTACTGGCTGCTGCGGGTCACGACCTCATGGGAGGCATCGAGGTCGAGCCGGTTCCGCTTGACGAAGGAATTCCCGATCCTGTGCGCTTGTGGCACACATCCTTGGGTCTGGACGTATTGGAGCCGGGCTTTGTCGAGCTGCCTGTGGAAGACGCCGCCGCCATTCCGGGCGTTGTGACCAAGTTTTCGGCGATTCGCGATGGGCGTCGCTATACGGTTCGCCGATATGGCCAGACGGGCTCGTTTATCTTGAAGCTGCCGTCCACACGGCATCCTGATCTGGTGCGAAACGAGTATGTCGGCTATCAGTTGATGCAAGTATTGGGGCTCGACTGCGCGCAGGCCGAAGTCATCTCCCCCAAAGACGCGGAGCTTTCGGAGACCGTGCCGTTCCCCGAAATTCTTGCAGTCAGGCGATTTGACCGTGGCGCCGATGGAAGTCGAATTCACATGGAGGAATTTGCCCAGGTGCTTGGTTACGAGCCAAGACATAAGTATGGAAAGGGGCTTGAGCCCGACTTTGTAGCCATGGCGCGCATTCTGGATCAATTGTCGGCCAGGCCGGTGCACGATGTGCAAGAGTTCGTGAATCGGTACGTGGCGTTCATCCTGATGGGCAATACCGATGCCCATCTAAAGAACTGGTCATTGCTTTATAAAGATGGCGTGACACCGGCATTGGCGCCACTCTATGACCCGGTGAGTGTGAGCTCCTTCTTTTCCGAAGCGCCCGATGCCGACTATGGAATCAATCGTGCCATTGACGCCAAGTTGCACGAACTCACGTGGCGCCAACTGGAAGATCTGCTCGCGCAGGCTGGGGTCGCGCGCCGCAGCCGGGTGCTGCAGATTGCCAAGGCGTGTGTTCGCCAGGCGCAGGCTGATTGGCCTGGCGTGTTGCGCGATGCGCCACCGGCAATGCGCCGAGAGGTAAACCGCAGGCTGAACCGTGGCTTGTCGCTGACGACGTACCTATAGCGAAGCGTTTCAGGCTTGGGAAAGAATCTCCCGCACATCATCGGGCACGGTAACCGCCGCCAGCGTTGGCGGATAGGTCAGCGAGTAGGAGGCCCAGACCCGGGTCTCGGTGGCTTCCATGCAAAGCGTTTCGCCTTGATAAATGCGGTGCCTGACGGTGATGGATGTGCCGCCGATCTTTTCGATGTGGATTTCGTGGGTGACCTGGTCGAGAAGCTGCGGGGCCTTGATGAACTGCATCGAGAGCTGAACCGAGGGCAGGCCGTGGCGGGTTTCGGGGCCGATGACCGCGTGCACGTCGATGCCAAGGGACGTGAGCATCTTGGTCAGGCCGTCGACCATCCAGATTGCGTAGTTTGGGAAAAAGATAATGCCGGCCGGGTCGCACTCGCTCCATTGCAGGGTGCGTTCGTATCGATAGGTTCGCATGGTGTTTTTGCTTGTTATATGAATAAAAATAGGGTTGCCGGGGGGAGCCGCCACACCCGCATCTTATCAACAAACCCGGCGAATCCGCGTTGCGCCGAGCCTGGCGCTTGCCCGCGGCGGCAGCGGCGGCGCGCTGGTGTTTTCCCGGATTCGGGCAGCCCGGCCTATTGCGGATTTGCCATGGCGGCAGTAAGCTTCAAAAACAAAACAAGCAGTTCCCGCAGCGCGAATTCATTTTATTTGCCGGCTGTTTTTTGCTTGCCGGTCAGGCTGCGGCGGTCGCCGAAGCTGGTTTCGAAGCTTGATTCCCGGGCTGCTCGTTTTCAAGGCTGACAGTTCCGGTGGAAGAAGAAAAAAATATTAGAAAACAAGACTCAAAGGAGAATTAGTTTTGAAACTAAGTAATTATCTAAGCGCTCTGGCATGCGCGTTGCTGGTGGTGGCGGGTTCGGGCCGGGCGCAAGCCGCCGATACCTACGATATCGACGTGGTCCTGCCCTTGACGGGCGGTGCGGCGTTCCTGGGCAAGGGAGAGCAGACGGCGCTCCAGTTGCTGCAAAAAGTGGAGAACGAGAAGGGCGGCATTCACGGCCGCAAGATCAATTTTGTCTTTCACGACGATCAAACCCACCCGCAGGTTGCCGTTCCCATGGTCAACCAGATCAAGGCCGGCAATCCGGTGGTCGTGCTGGGGTCGGCGATTTCGTCGGTGTGCAATGCCATGGCGCCGCTGTTCAAGGCGAAAGGGCCGGTCAATTACTGTTTTTCGCCGTCTCTGTACCCGAAAAGCGGCAGCTATGTGTTCAGTTCCAGCATTTCGACCAAGGCGCTGGCGCAAGGCCTGCTGCAGTATTTCAGCGACAAGGGATGGACCAAGATCGGCTTGCTTACGTCTACCGACGCGACCGGGCAAGACGCGCACCGGAACATCCAGGAACTCATGGACTCCGGCAAGTTCGGCAAGCTTTCCATTGTGGCCGACCAGCAGTTCAACACCAAGGACATGAGCGCTTCGGCCCAGATACAGCGCATCAAGGGCGCCAATCCCGATGTGGTCATCGCGTGGTCCACCGGCGGGCCGATCGGCACGGTTTTCAAGGCCATCAAGGACGCGGGGCTGAATGTTCCCATCGCCACCACGGACGGCAACATGACTTACGAGCAGATGAAGCAATATGCCGATTTCCTGCCGAAGGATCTTTACATTCCGTCGCCCGAATGGCCCGAGTCCGATCTGTTGAAAGTCGCCGACAATGTCGCGGCCGCCAAGAAGGCGTTCTTCGACGCGTATGCCAAGGCAAACGTCAAGCCGGACGGCCCGTCCACCTTCGCCTGGGATCCGGCCCTGTTGGTGGTGGAGGCCTTGAAGGCGCTGCCCAAGAATGCAACGACCGAAGACCTGCGCAAGCATCTGGCCGGGCTGCAGGGCTTTGCCGGCATCAACGGTATCTACGACTTCAAGAAATTCCCGCAGCGGGGCCTTGGGCCTGCCAACGTCGTGGTGACGCGCTGGGACGTCAAGGCCGACAAATGGGCCGTCGTCAGCAAGGCCGGTGGCGGAGCACTGTAAAAAAGCAGCCCATTCATAAAAACAAAGTCGAAGGTTCTGAACAATGATTGAGTTTATTCAGATCTGTGTCGACGGGCTGGTGGTTGGGGCAATTTACGCGTTGATCGCGCTGGGTTTCTCGATTGTCTATCGGGTCACCGGCGCGATCAGCCTTGCCCAGGGCGGCTTCGTCATCGTAAGCGCGCTGGCCGGGTTCACGTTCACGGAAACGCTGGGCATGCCGCCGATTGTGGGCTTGCCCCTGGCCGTCGTGCTGACGACCATTTTCGGGACGGTGCTTGGCGCCGTGACATTCGTGCCGGCCCTGAGCCGGCTTTCCAATTCCAATGTCCTGATGATCACGGTCGGCATGCTGACGCTGCTGGAGGGGTTGTCGTTTATCGTGTGGGGCAGCCAGCCGTATGCGCCTCCGCCTTTTTCGGGCCAGAATCCGATCTCGATCGGCAGCGTGCGCATTCCGACCCAGGACTTCTGGGTGCTGGCGACGGTGGCCGTGGTGCTGGCCGGGCTGTGGTATTTGATCGGGCATACCAGGCTGGGCCGCGCTTTGCGGGCCTGTTCGGAGAATCCCGTCGCGGCAAGCCTCGTGGGGGTGAACGTGCCCCGCGTCACGGTGTTGAGCTTCATGCTGGCCACCGCGCTGGCCGCCATTGCCGGCGTGGTGGTTGCGCCCACCACGACGCTGCAATTCGATATCGGCCGGCTTTTCACGATTTCGGGCTTCATCGCCGTGGTCATCGGCGGCTTGTCCTCCTCGGCGGGGGCGCTGGTGGGGGGGCTGCTGCTGGGGCTGGCCACGCAATTGGCCACGGCCTATGTGTCCTCGCTTTTCAGCAGCGCCATTGCGCTGCTGATTCTGCTTGGCGTCCTGGTGTGGCGGCCCGGCGGGCTGATCCGTTCGAAGGTGGTGCGGCGCCTCGACGTGCGCGACGAAAAGCGCGTGCAGGGGCATTTGTTGCGCTTTCCTCCCAGGACGGCGATATGGCTTGCGGTGGCGGGGCTGGTCATTGCCCTGGCCTTGCCGCATTTCATTACCTCCCGCGGGGTCATGAGCAGTCTCACCATCGCGGCCATCCAGTTCATCGCCCTGATCGGGCTCGACCTGCTCATGGGGTATTGCGGCCAGGTAAGCCTGGGGCACGCCGGGTTCATGGCCATAGGCGGCTACACGGCCGGCTACCTGGTCATCAATTACGATGTCCATCCTTTGCTGGGCATTCTGGCCGGCATGGGGTTGTCGCTGGTGTGCGCCCTGGTCCTGGCGGTAGTGACATTGCGCTTGCGGGGCTTGTACCTGGCGCTTGCGACGCTGGCGTTTTCCCTGCTCGTCGATTCCTGCGCCGTGGGGTTCATCGACATTACCGGCGGACCCTCCGGGCTCGTCGGCGTGCCGTCGTTCTCGATGGCGGGCTTCGATTTCGATACACCCGTGTCCATGTATTACCTGGCCGTGGGGGTGAGCGTCATTGTGCTGTTGCTGTTGTTCGGTGGGCTCAGGTCGCGCTTCGGCCGCGCGATCATCGCCATCCGCACCGACCAGATGGCGGCCGGCGCGCTGGGCGTCAATGTGGTCCGCCACAAGCTGGCCGTGTTTTCCATCAGCGCCGTGCTGGCGTCGCTCAGCGGCAGCCTGTACGCGTTCTCGTTCAATTTTCTTTCGCCCGACATGGTGGGCGTGAACAAGTCTTTCGAGCTGGTTTCCATGATGGTCATCGGCGGCGAGGGCACCTTGGTGGGTTCGCTGTTCGGCTGTATTTTGCTGACGCTGCTGCCCACCATCTTCCAGTCGCTTGCCTACTACAAGACCCTGGCCAGCGGCTTGTTGCTGATCGTGTGCTTCCTGTACCTGCCCCAAGGTATTTATGGCGCGTTCGCCGAGCGCCTGGTGCGCTGGACTTCCCGTTCCGGGCCATCGGAGGCGGCGCTGGATACGTCCGGAAGGAGGGCCGCATGAGCAATCCGGTTGATTCCGTTCAAGGGCCGTGTGTGTTGTCGGTACGGGGGCTGTCCAAATCGTTTGGCGGGGTTCGCGCCGCGTCGGACGTGACGTTCGACGCGCGGGAAGGCGAGATCACGGCGCTCATCGGCCCGAACGGCGCGGGCAAGACCACGGTCTTCAATCTGATGACGAATATCTTCCCCTACGAGGGGGAGGTTCGCTTCGACGGACGGGACATCAAGGGGCTGAGCCCCATCCAGGTGGCTCAAGCGGGGCTGATACGCACGTATCAATCGGCGCGCGTATTTCCCGGCATGACCGTGCTCGAGAATGTGCTGATGGGGCGGCATCGCCTTTTGAAAAGCGCGCCGCTGTCCCAGTTCTTTTGGGGGCGGTCGAGCCGGAGGGAAGAGGCCGATCTTCGGCGCCGGGCCGAAGGCCTGCTGGATCTGGTGGACCTGCTGAAAGAGCGCGATACCCATGCCGTCGATCTGCCCATGGGCGCGCAGAAGCTGCTTGAAGTCGTTCGCGCCCTGATGAGCCAGCCGCGGCTGCTTTGCCTGGACGAACCCGCTGCCGGCCTCAACGACCGGGAAACCGAGGATCTGGCGGTATTGCTCAAGGCGGTTCGCGCCAGCGGCGTGCCGGTTCTGCTGGTCGAGCACAATATGGGGCTGGTCATGGGCGTTGCCGACCAGGTGGTGGTGCTGGATGCCGGCGCGGTTATCGGCCGGGGGACTCCCGCCGAGATCCAGCACAACGAAAGAGTGATTCAGGCTTATCTTGGACGGGAAGATCATGCCACTGCTTGAGTTGCGCAATGTATCCGCCGGCTATTCGCATGCGAACGTGTTGCACGATGTCGACCTCACCCTCTCCAAGGGAGAGATCGTGACCTTGGTCGGCGCCAACGGCGCGGGCAAGTCCACCCTGGTGAGAAGCATTTCGGGTGTGATGCATGCGCGCCAGGGCGAGATACTGCTCGAGGGCAAGCCCATTACCGGGCTCTCGCCGGCGGAACGGCTTACGCTGGGCATTTCCCATGTGCCGGAGGGCCGCCAGATTTTCCTGGGCATGACCGTGGCCGAGAACCTGCGGCTGGGCGGCTACGGGGCGGCGGATAGCGGCAAAGAGGCCGAGGCTGCGCGGCTCGAGCGGGTGTGCGGGCTGTTTCCAATTCTGCGCGAGCGCTTCGATCATACGGCCGGCAATTTTTCCGGCGGCCAGCAGCAACTGCTGGCCATCGCGCGCGGCCTGATGTCGGGGCCGCGCCTGCTCATCCTGGACGAACCCTCGCTGGGCGTGGCGCCCTTGCTGGTGGCCGAGATATTCAAGCTGATCGAAAGGCTGCGGGACGAAGGGCTGACGATTCTGCTTGCCGAGCAGAATGCGCGCCAGGCGCTGGCCATCGCCGATCGCGGCTACGTGGTCGAGAACGGGCGCCTGACCATGTCCGGCCCCGCCAAAGATCTTTTGCGGTCGCCGGACATCGTCGAGAAATATCTTGGCGCCGGCGCGGGCGGGGCCAAAGCGTTGTCGGAACGTTCCGGGCCGATGGCGGCGAAGCTTGCGGCGCTGATTCGCTAGCGTGTTGAGCCTGAGGGTGGGGCGGTCAGTCCTGGGTGTCGAACTCGTCGAGCCGCGCCCCGATATTGCTCTGAATGGCTCCCAGCAGCTTGAGCAGCAAATCGATTTCCTGTTCGGAGAACCCGGCAACGGCTTCGTTGACGACGTCGGCGGCCAGAGGCAGCGTCAGGTCTTTGAGCTTGCGGCCCTTGCTGGTGAGGAAGATGTTCCACTTGCGCCGGTCATGGCTGTCCCGGACCCGTTTGACGAGGCCCCGGTTCTCCATCGACAGAATGGCGCTGAGGGTGGTCGGTTCCATGGCGCCGACGCGGTTCGAAAGCTCGCGCTGCGTGAGCCCGTCTTCGTTCCAGAGCACCCGCAAAAAATACCACATGCCCAGCGTCACCCGGTGCGGGTGGATGCGAAGCTGCAGATAGCGCTGGATCAGCCGGTGCGTGGTGCGGATTTGATAGCCCACGCTTCGCGACAACGGTAGCTCGACGCTGCTCGGGGAAGGGTTTTGGTCTTTTGCGCTCATGCCCATGGCTGGTTGCCGACCGGCGGGATTGCCGAGTGCGCGGCTTGGCCAATTCGAATTCGCCTGCGCGAATCGGCCAGGCGGCACATTGGCGCAAGTGTACCGCGATGCCAGGCCGCCTTGCGAAAAAAGCGCGCGCCGCAGAGGCGCCGTGTCGCGGCCGGCTCAGTGCGGGCTTGTTCACACGGGGGCGACGCGAAAGGATCTCCAGTCTTTCCCTTTGGGCACCATGGTCTGGAAGGAACAGACATCCGCGGGAATCGCATCGGCGCCGGTGCCTATGGCTTTGCCTGTGTCCTGGAACGCCTGGACGGCCTTCAGCATCTGCTTGCGGAACTCCACGACGGCGATGTCGCTGGCGCCAAGGTGGTCGTGGCTTCGGTCGGCCATGGGGCCCATGGTGGTCCACATGGCAATGTCCTGGTTCGGAAAGCCCGTAATGCCGGTGAAGTTGCCCGCCTTCATGGCCTGCCGATCCTGCCAATAATGGTTGTCGCGATTGCGCAGGGGGCGGTAGTCGTCGTCCAGGTCCACGCCCACCGTTTGTCCCAGGAACTTGCGCCACGCGGCGGTATCGGGCGTTTGCGACGGCTGGCCCCAGGCGATGAAATAGAACACGGTTGTCGTGTCGTTTGCGGGCACGTTGATGTTGGCGACGTTGTACAGATTGTTGGGCGGAATCAAGGCGGTAGAGGGCGCGACAAAGACGGTCGAGCGCACGTAGTCGTTGACGTCGGCATTGTGTATGGGCTTGCGGATGGCTGCGTAGCGGAAGCCGTAGCCGGTCCGGTCGATCTGCATGCGGGGCGCTTTGTCGGTGGAAGGGCGAAGCCAGTTGTTTTCGGTGGCTTCGGCGCCGCTGACTTCCGCCGGCACCATGTCCGACGAGTGCAGGCTCGAACTATGCGCGGAGTCGATGGCGCCTTCCAGCACCTGGGCCCAGTTGCACGGCAGCACAGCCTTGGCGATTGTTACCTTGACCTGATCGTTGGGCGCCCAGGCAGGCGGGTGGAACTCGGGCATGGTCTCGGGCGGCCCCATATAGGCCCACACCATGCCGCCCCATTCTTGCGTGGGGTAGGCGGGGTGCGTGATGCCCGCGGCCATCCGGTTGCCGGCGGGTTCCGAAACCATTTCCAGGATGTTTCCGCCTATGTCGAACTTCCAGCCATGGTAAAGGCAGCGCAGCCCGTCTTCCTCGTTGCGGCCCAGCGCCAGGGAGGCGCCGCGATGGGGACAGTGCTCGCCGATCAGGCCGATCTGGCCGGATGTATTGCGGAACACCACCAGTTCTTCGCCGAAAACCTGTGTCCGGACCGGTGTGCCGTCGGGCTCGGGAACTTCCTCGAGCAGGCACACGGGCGTCCAATGCCGCCGCATGAGCTGCCCCATGGGCGCATCGCCCGCGACGCGGCACAAAAGATCGTTTTCCTCGGGAGTCATCGTTATCTCCTTGCTGGCGCGGTGTATGGCGCAAGCCCGCGGCAGCGAAAATAATTTCTTATCGTGGTTTATTCCTGTACTATTAATATTATTAGATCTCTAACATTAATGCAATGCCGGCGTGCGGCTTGGCGATGCGGCGCGTTCGAGTCCGAGTGCCGCCGGATGGCCGGATTGGGGAGCGGGCGTTATAAACGCTCCATCATCAATGCAGTTTTCTTTGCGAGAACAGGATGGCAAACGAAGAAGCGATCGGCTTGGGAGTAGTAGGGTTGGGGCGCGCGTTCACTCTGATGCTGCCCACGTTCATGGCGGATGAGCGGGTGCGCCTGGTGGCCGCCGCCGATCCCCGGCCGGGCGCGCGCGGCCGATTCGAACAGGACTTCGGCGGGGCTGCCTACCCGGATATCGGGCAATTGTGCCGGGATCCCCGTGTGGAGGCCGTATACATCGCCTCGCCGCATCAGTTCCATGCCGAGCATGCCGAGATTGCGGCGGCAGCGGGCAAGGCCATCTTGGTCGAGAAGCCCATGGCCATCAACCTGGACGACTGCACACGCATCGTCGATGCTGTGCGGCGGCACGGCACCGTGCTGGTGGTCGGCCATTCGCATAGCTTCGATGGGCCGGTGCTGCATGCCGCCCGCCTGCTCCAGTCCGGCCGCTACGGGCGGGTTTGCATGCTCAACGCGTTCAATTACACGGATTTTTTGTATCGGCCCCGCCGGCCCGAAGAGCTCGACACCGCGCAGGGCGGCGGCGTGGTTTTCAGCCAGGCCGCGCACCAGGTCGATATCGCCCGGCTCTTGATGGGCGGCATGGTCGACTCGGTCACGGCCCGCACGGGCCGATGGGATGCCGGCCGGCCCACCGAAGGCGCTTATGGCGCCTTGCTGGGCTTTCAGGGCGGCGCGTTCGCCACACTTACCTATAGCGGCTATGCGCACTACGACAGCGACGAATTGATGGATGGCATCGGAGAAATGGGGATCCGCAAGGCTCGATGCGGGCACGACCTGGCGCGCCAGCGGCTGGCGGGGTACGGATCGCCAGCCGAAGAGGCCAGGCTCAAGCAGGAAAGCGGCTACGGGGGCGAGCGCTATCAGGCGCCCTCAAGCCAGGAAACGCGGTTTCACCAGCATTTCGGCCATGTGCTGGTTTCCGCCGAGGGCGCCGACATCAAGCTGACACCGCAGGGGCTCATGATATACGGCGATCGCGAAATCACCTTCGAGCCGACGCCCAAGAGCGCCGTGCCGCGCTCGGAAGTCGTCGATGAAATCTGGGCCGCGTTGCGGCAGGGGCAGCCGCCGGTGCACGATGCCTTGTGGGCCCGCGCAACCACCGAGGTCTGCCTGGCCATTTTGCAGTCGGCAGCGGGCGCGGGCGGCGTTTCCATGCGCTTTCAGGTTCCTGCGGTAAAGTGAGGGAGAAATTGCTTTCGTACCGCGCCACTGGCGCGGCTTCGGAAATAGGCGGGTGGATGCGCAGGCTTATGGAATCGGATAGAAAAACATCATGTTGAACAAGAAAGACTGGCGCGACGCCGTGCCCCAGGATCGCCTTGCCCACTTGATCAAGGATGCGCGGCGGGCCATGGAGCGCGCGCTGCAGATACGGCTGATCGACCATTCGGTTTCGTTCGGGCATTGGTCTTTCCTGCGTATTCTGTGGGAGCACGATGGCCTGACCCAGCGCGAGCTCAGCGAACTGGCGGGCACCTCCGCCCCGACGACGTTTGCCGCCATCAAGGCCATGGAGTCCCTGGGCTATGTGCACCGCAGCCAGAAAGCCGGGAACAAGAAGAATATCTACATTTCCCTGACCGAAAAAGGCCGGGCCTTGAAGCAGCACCTGCTGCCGCTGGCCGAAGAGGTCAATGCCGTCGCCATCAATGGGCTGGCGCTTGAAGACGTGCTGATCGCCCGGAAAGTGCTGGTTCAAATCGCCGAGAACCTGTCGTCCGACGAGAAAGACCTGCACGAATCCGAGAACCGCCGGGTTCCTTCCACCCGCGAGCTGGGCCGGCTGCTTCTGCTGGATCGGCCGGACTGAGGCGGCAACGGGCGAGGCTGGCCGCCCGCCGCCGAGGCTGCTGATCAATCCAGCTTTTGATGCACGGCATCGGCCACCCTGAACAGGGTGGCGTCCTCGAAGTGGCGGCCTACCAGCATGAGCCCGACCGGTTTGTCTTCCGAGGTTCCGCAGCATACGGAAATGGCCGGATGGCCGGAAATGTCGAAGGGGCAGGTGTTGTTGACCGGCCCCCAACTGGCGACCAGCACATCTTTGGGCGAGGCGTCGTCGGGAAGCAGGCGCGTGGCCGTCATGGCTGTGGTGGGCATGAGCAGCGCGTCGTACTGGTTCAGCCGGGCGTCGTATTCGGCGCGCAAGCGTTGGACCAGGTTGCGCGCCTTGGCGTAGAGCCTTCCGCCATGGCGGGCGAAGATTGCACCGGTAAGCAGGCCGCCCTTGATGGTGGGAGGCAGTTCGTTGATGTGCTCTTGCCAGCCCGCAATGGCGCGCATGAAGGAAAGCGAGTAGGCGCCGTTCACGCCGTAGAAGCCCATGCCGTGGGCGTGGGCCAGGTTGTGGTACGAGCCTTCGATGCAAATGGGCAGCCAAAGCGCCGAGCCGATGTTGTGCCAGGGGATGGAGATTTCATCGACCACCGCGCCTTGCGCCTGCAGCCGTTTGGCCGCTTCGCGCACGGCCTTGTCCACCCCCGGCTCGGACTCGGGCCGCCCGAAGCCTTCCTTGACCAGGGCGATGCGCATGCCGCGAACGCCCTGGCCGAGGACTTCGGTGTAGGCCTGGGTGCGCACGCCTTTCTGGCGGCCGTCGATGCCGTCGTCGCCGGCAATGACTTCCAGCAGTTGGGCGCATTCTTCGACGGTGTCGGCCATGGGGCCGACGTGGTCCAGGCAGTATTCGATGCCCAGCACGCCGGTGTACGGCACCAGGCCGTAGGTGGGCTTGTGGCCCACAATGCCGCAGAACGACGCCGGCATGCGGATGGAGCCGGCCTGGTCGGCGCCGATGGCCATATCGACCTCGTGCGCCGCCACCAGCGCGGCGCTGCCGTTGCTGGAACCGCCCGTGGTATGCCCCGGTGCGCGCGGGTTCTCGACGGGACCGGTGGAAGCGGTTGAGCTGCTGGTGGAAAAGCACAGGTATTCGGCGACGGATTTGCCGGCGATTTCGGCCCCGGCGTCCAGCATGCGCGTGACGATGGTGGCGTCGGTTTCAGGCACGTAGCCGTCGAGTATGGAGGCGCCGTTGGTCAGCGGGACGCCGGCCACGAAGACGTTGTCCTTCACGGCGATGCGCTTGCCCGCCAGCTTGCCTTGCGGCGCCCCTTTGATGCTGGTCTTGTAGTACCAGGCATTGCAGGGATTGTCGGCGGCGTCGGGCCGATGGCCGGGAGTGCGCGGGTATTTGATTTCGGCAGCGGGCTCGGGCAGTTGCTCGATCATGCGCAGGGCCGGTGTGATGGCGCTGAGGAACTCGTGGTAGCTGCCCGCTTCGGCGGGGGTCAGATCCATGCCCAGATCGGCGCCCACGCGCCTTAGACCGTCCTGATCGGGGAAAAAGAATGCCATAGGTAAGCCTCCTTTGATCGGCGTGCGCCCGAGAACGCCTTGAGCCTCAGCGCACTTGGTTGTCGTTATTAGCGATTCTGCCACGAATGGCGTGGCCCGCACATGATTCCCGCCGCGCAAGCCGCGAAAAACGCGGCCTGGGCGGCAGGGAAGCTTTGTTATTTTTATTGGCAATCCGGAGATTGCCGGCAGTGGGCTACTTCAGGGCGCACTGGGTGTGATAGGCGTCCTGGTGGTCGGTCAGCGGCTTGGCTATGGTTTTCAGCGAAACGCGGCCCTTGTCGTCCTTGGCGACTTCGAAGGCGTACATGTCCTGGATGGGGAAATGGTTGTTGCCGAACTTGAAGTTGCCGCGCACCGACTTGAAGTCCGCCGCTTTCAGGGCTTTGCGGAAGGCGTCCTTGTCGGTGGCCTTGCCGCCGGTCTTGCGCAGCGCGCTGTCGATCAGCAGGGCCGAATCGTAGGCCTGAGCGGCATACTGCGACGGAATGCGGTTGTATTTCTTTTCGAAGTCCGCCACGAATTTCTTGCTGACGGGGTTGTCGAAGTCGGGGCCCCAGAAGGTTCCCGAGATGACGCCCAGGGCGGTGTCCTTGAGAGCCGGCAGGGTGGTGCCGTCGACCGTCGAGGCGCTGAGCAGAGGCTGCTTGCCCAGCATGCCGGCCTGGCGGAATTGCTTGATGAAGTTCACACCCATGCCACCGGGGTAGAACACGTAGACGGCGTCGGGGGCTGTGGCCTGGAGTTGCGCGATTTCGGCGGAGTAGTCCGGCTGGTTGAGCTGCGTGTATACCTCGCCGACGACCTTGCCCTTGAAGAAGCGTTTGAAGCCTTCCAGTTGATCTTTGCCCGACTGGTAGTTGGGGGCCATGAGGTAGACGTTCTTGTAGCCCTTTTGGTTGGCGTACTCGCCCACGACCTCGGCCTGGTTGTCGTTTTGCCAGGAAGTAAAGAAGAAGTTGGCGTTGCATTGCTTGCCCGCCAGCGGAGCCGGGCCGGCGTTGGAACTGATGAGGAAGGTTCCCGCTTCGGCCACAGGCTTGGAAATGGCCATGAGCACGTTGGAGAAGGTGATGCCGGTGATGACGTCGACGTGGTCTTTCTCGATGAGCTTGCGCACGTTCTGGACGCCAAGATCCGGCTTGAGCTGGTCGTCTTCCTTGATGATGGTGGTTTTCGTGTTGCCGAGCTTGCCGCCAAGTTGGTCCACCGCCAGCATGAAGCCGTCGTACTGGTCTTGCCCAAGGGCCGCGGCCGGGCCTGACAACGTTGCCATGAAACCTATCTTTACGTCGGCATGCGCGGCTGAAACGCCGCCAAAAGCCAATGCCAGCGCCAGCGCGCCGCCGCACAATGAGAATTTTGTCTTCATAACACCTCCTTTAGGGTTAAAGCACTTTACGATACTTTAAAGGGTCTTGTTATCAGTAGTAACCAGTGGTTGTCTGGGGTTTTGCTTCTGGACTTTGCGAAACCCAGGCCTGGATGCTCTTGATGAAGCTGTTGGCGGCGGGGGACAGGCTCTTTCCCGCCATGTAGTAGATATATATCTGGCGATAGTACACGGGCTTGACGAGGGGGATCATGACCAGGCCGTGGGCGTGGACCAGAGCCTCGGAGGACGTGGGGCAGGTGGTCAGCCCCATGCCGTTGGCCACCATGCCCATGGCGGTCGTGACGTACGACACCTCGTGGGCGGGCTTGGCCATGGCGATGCCGTGCGCTTGAAGGGTGGCGGAAAGGCTGGCGAAGGCATCGCGGGTGGGGGCAATGAAAGGCCAGGCGCTTGTTTCTTCCCATCGAACCACTTTTTTGGAAGCCAGCGGGTGGTGCGCGGGGCAGACCAGCTGGTGCTGGTCCCGAAACAGTGGAATCTCGCTGATCTCACGGGTGTTGCCGGCCTCCCGCCCGCTTGGAAAGCGGTCGGGGCCGATGGCCAGCTCCACTTCGCCGTCGCGCAGCACGGAAAGCAGGCGCTCCGGCAAGGTGTCGTGCAGCTTTACCGTGATGCCGGGGTATTCGCCGAGCCACTGCGAAATGAGCCGCGGCATCACGGTGCTGGCCATCAATTGCGGCGCGGCCACGCGCAAGGTTCCGCTTTTCTTGTCCCGGATGTCGTTGAGGCGCTCGACCGTCGCGGCCAGGTTGTTGAAGATGCTTTGGGCCGTAGGCAGCAGCTCGTGGCCGGCTTCCGTGACCGTGACTTTGCGGGTGGTTCGATCCAGAAGCTGTACGCCGAGTTCTTGTTCCAGATCGCGGATGAGCACACTGATGGCGGATTGGGTGAGGTGCAGAGCCATGGCCGCTTCGGTGAAGCTGCCCGTTGCGGCGATGGCGGCGAATGCTTTGAGCTGCTTCAGCGTTGGTCCGGGATTCATGCGATATTTTCATCAAATAATTAAATTATTTCGTTTGAATTATAAGTAGCAGGGCCTTCTAATACAAAGAAGCCCGCGCATGCGGAGCTGGCGCAATGGGTGCGGCGCAAGGCCGAACGGGCGGGCGGCCGCCAAATCGGGTTTTCCCGTGAGCGCAATAAATTCATTTGGTGTTCAAAAGGTGCTACATGACTGCTGTTCCGCAGATCAACACTCCGCCTCTCGCGGGGAAAACCGCCGTCGTCACCGGGGGCAGCAGCGGCATAGGCGCGGCCTGTGCGCGGCTTCTGGCGGAGCAGGGCGCTACCGTCGTCATCGGCTTCAACAAGGGCGAAGCCCAGGCCGAGGAGCTGCGGCGCGAGCTGCCCGGCAGCGGCCATCGGATCCTGCACATACCCTTGACCGACATTCCCGCGCATGAGCGGGTCGCCGCCTTCCTGAAGGAAGCGTTCGGGACGGTGGATATCCTGGTGAATTCGGCGGGCTTCACGAAACGCATTGCGCACAGCAATCTGGAGGAGATGGACTACGCTTGTTTCGTCGATATCCTGAATGCCAACGTGGCCGGCCACTTTTCCATCATCCGTGCGCTCATGCCGCTGCTGCGCGCCTCGG
>NZ_DATMGA010000070.1:0-120611 GCF_035555955.1 Eoetvoesiella sp.
ATACAGGGAGGCGGCGTAGGCCCCCATCCCGAAAAAGGCCGCGTGGCCCAGGGACTCGACCCCGCCATAGCCCTGGGCCAGGTCCAGCGACAAGGCAAAGACGGCCATGACGGCCACCACGGCGGCAAGCGCCAGGTAGCCCTCGGCGAAAAAGAAGGTCAGCACGGCGGCAAGCACCAGCAGCGCGTCCACCCAGGTATAGCTCTGGCGCCTGAACGAGGCGATGACGAGGCCGGCGTCGGAAAGTTTATTCATGGTTTCTCCGCGAATAGAAATTTGTTGCCGCGGCTACCCGACGCGGGACACGAGGCCCCGCGGCCGCAACAGCAAAATGGCCAGCACAGCAAGATAGATGATGAAGCCGCCCAGCGCCGGAATGTAATACCGGCCCATGGTGTCGATGACGCCCAGCAGCAAGGCCGAATACAGCGAACCCTTCAGACTGCCCACGCCCCCGACTGCCACGACGATAAGAACCAGCACCAGGTACTTGAGCCCGTAGTAGGGCTCCAGGGGCAACATCTGGGTGCCCACGGCGCCGCCCAGGGCGGCCAGGCCGCAGCCGATGGCGAACGTAACGGCGAACACCGCAGGCACATTGATGCCCACGCAACGCGCCATGCGGGGGTTGTCGACCGCCGCGCGCAGGCGGGCGCCGAAGGTGGTGTATTCCAGGCACAACCACAGTACGCCCGCCACCACCACGCTAAGCACCAGCACGAACAGGCGATAGACGGAAATGTTCAGGGCGCCCAAGGTGATCTGCCCCGTCAGGACGGACGGCAACACGATGCTCTGGATCTGCGGGCCGGCAATGTTCTTGACAACGGCGGTAACCACGAAGGTCATGCCCAGGGTCATCAACAATTGCCCCAGCGCATTGCTCTTGTACACCCACTGGTACAAGGTGCGCTCCAGGACCAAGCTGATAAGCATGGTCGCCGCCACGCCCAGCACCAGCGCGGCGAAATAGTTCAGGCCGACATGGCTGGCCAGCCACAGCGTGATGAAGCCCCCGACCATGGCAAAGGCCGAGTGCATGAGGTTGACGACCCGCATCACGCCCATGGTGATGGTCAGACCGACGGAAATAAGGAACAGCATCATTCCATACGACACACCGTCGATCAGCAGCGTCAGGAACGTGGAAAATACATGTGGCATTGAAGAAACTCGATTCGCAAATGGCGGCCGCGCCGGAAAGAAATGCCCCCACGCTGCACCGCCAAAGCGGCTTGCCGCCCCCAAGGGGGGCGCCTTTTGCCTTGGGAGCGGCCCGGCGACAAAAAGCCGCTGAGAAACAAACGCGGCCAAATACGAAACTGCAGGAGCGGAAGCGGCATCCAGCCCGCAGGGCCGGATGCCGGACTGCTTGTTACTTGGCCGACGCGGCGCGCTGGGCGTGCCAGGGCTCGACCACCGCCGTGTAGGTCTTGAACGGAACGTTGCCCAATACGCCATCGACTTTTTCAATGCGGCGCATATAGACGTTTTGTGTGATTTCACGCGTCTTGGGGTCGATGGTGACCGGCCCGCGCGGGCTTTCCCACGAATAGCCCTTCACCGCGGCAATCGCCTTGTCGCCGTCCTTCTTGCCGCCGGTCGCCTTGATCATTTTTTCGATCAGATGCATGCCGTCGTACACCGCCAGCGACGCCAGGCTTGGCAGGGCGCCGTACTTGGCCTTGTACTTGGCCACGAAGTCCTTGTTGGCGGGGTTGTCGAGGTAGGGTGAATAATGCTGGGCCGTGACCATGCCGATGGCGCCGTCGCCGATGGCGGGCAGATCGGATTCCTGGGTTTCGTTGGTGGCCATCAGGGCGACACCCTGCTTGGCCAGGCCGCGCGCATAGAAGGCCTTGATGAAGCCCGCCGACATGGGGCCCACCGGCATGAACATGAATACATGCTTGACGCCCGAGTCGCTGACGCGCTGCAGATAGGTGGAAAAATCGGTCGTGCCCAGCGGAACCTTGATGGCCTCGACGATCTTGCCGCCCATTTTCGTGAAGCCCGCCGTATAGGCGTCGATGGCATCGTGGCCCGGCGCGAAATCGGCCGCCACGATGACCGCCTTGCGCGCGCCCTGCTCGTAGGCCCATTGCGTCAGGGGAATGTTCAGCTGCCACTGGGTAAAGCCCGCCCGCACGAAGTACGGCGACTTGTCGGTCACGCTGGAAGTGCCGCTATTGCCCATGATGTACGGGGTTTTGGTTTCGTTGACGATGTCGGCCGTCCCCATGATGGTCGGGGTGAACGCACCGCCGATCAAGTACTGCACCTTGTCGCGCACGACAAGTTCCTGGGCCAGCTGGCGCGAGCGCTGCGGGCTCGAGCCGCCTTCGTCGCGCTTGACGATGGTGATGGTATGGCCGTCGATCTTGCCGCCGTGTTCGTCAAGGTAAAGGCCGACGCCGCGATCGTATTCCTGGCCCCACCACGAATAGGTGCCCGAATACTGGCTAAGAAGCCCGATCTTGATTTCGTCGGCATGGGCCGGGGCCAGGCCCAGCATGTTCGCGGTAACGAACACAGCGGCGCCGAGCTTAAGACTGTTCATGAGTCTCGAGTTCATTGATAATCTCCTGGAATTCACTGGATGATCGGCGGTGCGGCGCACCGCCGGCAAGCGGCTTATTTAGCTTTTTGAGCCGCGTGCCAAGGCTCGGACACGGCCTTGTAGGTATAGAAGGGCACATTGCCCAGGGCGCCGCCCTCGACCTTCTCGACCTTGCGCATATAGACGTTCTGGACGATTTCACGCGTTGCGGGATCGATGGAAACCGGGCCGCGCGGGCTTTCCCACGCATAGCCCTTGACCGAGGCAATCGCCTTGTCGCCGTCCTTCTTGCCGCCGGTGGCTTCTATCATGTGGGCGACGACGCCCATGGCGTCGTAGGCCGCCATGGAGGCCAGGCTGGGCAGCGCGTCTTTGCCGAATTTGGCCTTGTACTTGGCCACGAAGTCCTTGTTGACCTTGGTGTCGAGGTAAGGCGAATAATGCAGAGCGGTAATGATACCCAGCGCCGAATCGCCGATGGCCGGCAGGTCGGATTCCTGGGTTTCGGCGCCGGCGTACAGCGCAACGCCGTCCTTGGCCAGGCCGCGCTGCGCATAGGCCTTGATGAAGCCCGCCGACATGGGACCCACCGGCATGAACATGAATACGTGCTTGACGCCCGAATCGTGGATGCGCTGCAGATAGGTGGAAAAGTCGGTGGTGCCCAGCGGAACCTTGATGTTCTCGACCATGGTTCCGCCCAGCTTCTTGAACGTGTCGTTGAAGGCGTTGACGATGTCGGCGCCCGGCGCGTAGTCGGCCGTGACGGTAACCGCCTTGTGCGCGCCATGCTCGTACGCCCAGGTGATGAGGGGCACACAGTAGGTCCACGAGGTATAGCCCACGCGCACGAAATACGGCGACTTGTCGGTCATGTTGGCCGTGGCGCCATTGACGAACACATAAGGGGTCTTGGTTTCGTTGACGATGTCGGCCGTGCCCATGACGGTCGGAGTGAAGGTGCCGCCCACCAGGTATTGCACTTTGTCGCGCACCACCAGTTCCTGGGCCAATTGGCGCGCGCGCTGCGGACTGGCGCCGCCTTCGTCGCGCTTGACGATGGTAATGGTATGGCCGTCGACCTTGCCGCCGTGCTCCGAAAGAAAGAGCTCGGTGCCGCGATCGTATTCCTGGCCCCACCACGAATAGGTGCCCGAATACTGGCTCAGAAGCCCGACCTTGATGTCATCCGCCCTGGCGGGAGCCGCAAGCACCACGCTCGCTGCGGCGAACAGCGCCGCCCCCATCCCCAGATACTTGCTACGCAGTAAATGCATGCCTGTCTCCAAAATGTTGTTGATCTTTTCAGCGCATGGGTTTGCGCCGAATTGACGCTTATGATCGCATCGCCGCCCCGACGCGACCAATGCCAATCGGCACAGAAGGTATGCGTTTTGCTTATAAGATTGGAGGGTACAGGCTGTGTCCGAAACCTAGCCGTCGTTCTGGCACAAGGTGCGCAGCTCAGCGATGAACGATTTCATGCTGGCGCCCAGGTCGCTGTCGGCGCGCATCGTCAGCCCAATGTGGCGGCTGGTTTCCTTGACGTCGACGGGCAGCACCTGCAGCAGCCCGGCCGAAATCCCGCGAACGATCTGCCGGCGGGACAGCAGGGCCAGGCGGTTGCTGTCCATGAGCAGCGCCTGCAGCACCACGGCGCTGTTGACTTCCAGCGGCGCATGCGGCGGCGCGACGCCATCGGCGGCGAACGCGCGCTCGAAGGCCGCCCTGGCCGGCGTGCCGCTCAGCGGCGCTATCCAGGACTCGCCCACCAGTTCATGCAGGCCGGAAAGCGCCTTCCCGACAAGGGGATGGCTCTGCCGCACGACCACCGAAAGCGTGTCCTCGAACAAAGGCTCCTGCACCACGTCGGCATTGGGCTGCTTGGCCCGCAAGGCACCGACAATGACATCGACGTCGGCATGGCGCAATTGATGCATCAGCGCATCGTAAGTGCCATCGACAATGGTGACGTTCAGATCCTTGTGCAGAGCCAGCACCCTATCGACCGCGCGCGGCACCAGCACCCCGGCCGAAAGCGGCAACGAGCCGATGACGATGCGGCCCGTCATCCGGCCGTGCAGCGCCATCAGGTCTTCCTCGGCATGCCGGAATTCCGCCAGGGCCAATTTGCTGCGCCGCAAGACCGCCTCGCCGCTTTCCGTCAGGCGCATGCCGCGCACGGAGCGCTGGAACAGCTTGACACCCAGCATGTGCTCCATCTGGCGCAGCGCCTGATTGACCGCCGGCTGGCTCACGCCCAGCCGGCCTGCCGCAGAACTCTCGCCGCCCGTTTCGCAAAACGCAATATACGTTTCCAGATGGCGATAGGCGCAAGCCCCCGCAAAACGGCCTGCCGAAGGCCGGGCCGGCGGCACGCCCGATTCGACGGCGGCGGCCGACTCGCTTTCGGCCAGGACAAGCTGCGCCATCGCACGCTCGGCGCGGTGCACCAGCAGGCGTCCTTCGGCGGTGGTAAGCATGCCGCGCGCCGCGCGTTCGAACAGCGCGACCCCCAGGCTGCTTTCCAGCTCCCGGATAGCCCTGGCGATGGCGGACTGGGACAGCGGCAGCAACTGCGTGGCCTGCGCCGTGCTGCCGGTCTTGCTGACCGCCAGCACCGAACGAAACTGTTTCAGATACCGGGCAAGCAATAAAGACCTGCCGTGCCTGTCGCGCATCCGGCCCACCCTCCTTTTTCGACTTTGCGCCCGCGTCGGCGCACCCCACGCGTCATCATACTCAAAGCCGGCGCGCCACGCCTGCCCCGCCCCATTTTGTCGCACCGCGCCCGATCGAGGTGCGCGAGCGCCCAGGCCCGGAACACCGGGCCTGGCCCGCCGGCTTCGGTGGCCTCCGTCATACAAGACCGGCAAAAACCCCTCCATTCCTGTCGGCTCCCAACCCAATCATCCCCCATGGGAATCCTGGCACGGTACTTGCTTAATCAAAATTATGACGCCGGCCCGCGCGGCCAGACGACACTGGCGGAGACCACCGCATCGAGATGAGACTTCGCAGCAAAGGAATCAGGAACAACCATGAACATCGCCAAGCCCTCCAACACCATCGGAAACACCGGTTCAGCCGCCAATCCATCGCGCCGCCGCTGGCTCGGAAACACCGCGAAAGCCGCCGCAAGCCTGGGCGCCATCGCAATGGCCGACGCCGTTCTCAAGCCGGCGGCCTGGGCCGCGGGTTCGGACGCCCCGGAAAAGCCCGAGGTCAGGATCGGCTTCATCCCGCTGACGGACTGCGCCCCCGTCATCATGGCGTCGGTGCTGGGGCTGGATAAAAAGCATGGCGTCACCATCATTCCCAGCAAAGAGACCTCATGGGCGGGCCTGCGCGAGAAACTCGCCAGCGGCGGCCTGGATTTCGCCCACGTCCTCTACGGTTTGATCTACGGCATGCACCTGGGCATCGCGGGTCAGCAGCACGATATGTCGGTTCTGATGGGCCTGAACCAGAACGGCCAGGGCATTACCCTGTCGAACCAGTTGCGCGATGCCGGCGCCGTCGATGGCGAAAGTCTGAAAAAAGCCATTTCGGCCAACCCCAGAACCTACACGTTCGCCCATACCTTCCCCACCGGCACGCACGCCATGTGGCTGTACTATTGGCTGGCCGCCTACGGCATCAACCCTATCGAGGATGTCCGCGCCGTCACCGTGCCGCCCCCGCAAATGGTTGCCAACATGCGCATCGGAAACATGGACGGCTTCTGCGTGGGAGAACCCTGGAATGCCCGCAGCATTGCCGACAAGGTCGGCTTCAGCGCAGCCACCTCGCAGGACATCTGGGCCGACCACCCCGAAAAAGTGCTGGGCGCGCGCACGGATTTCGTCCAGCAGCATCCCAACACCGTCCGCGCCGTCATGGCCGCCATTCTGGAAGCCGGCAAATGGATAGACGGCTCGCCCGAAAACACGCGCAAGACCGCGCAAACCATCGCAGCAAAGTCGTACGTCAACGTCAGCCCAGACATCATCGTCGACCGCATGCTCGGCCGCTATGCCAATGGCCTCGGCAAGACGTGGACGGACAAGCACCCCATGCGCTTCTATGGCGAAGGCGCGGCGACGTTTCCCTACCTGAGCGACGGCATGTGGTTCCTGACCCAACACAAGCGCTGGGGCCTGCTCGACAAACACCCCGACTACATGGCCGTCGCCAGACAGGTCAATCGCATCGACCTGTACAAGCAAGCCGCCACCGCCGCTGGAGCAGCGCTGCCCGCATCGGAAAGCCGCTCCAGCCGCCTCATGGACGGCGTCGTATGGGATGGCAGCGATCCCGCCGCCTATGCCGACGGCTTCACGATTCACGCTTCAACCTAGCACAGGAAAACCATGGATACCCTTGCCGCCCCGCCCGCCACTCGACCAAGCAACCCCTCCTGGCTCAATCGCGCCGCCGGCGTGTTTGCCGCCTGCGCCGGCCCCGCCGCCGGCGGCGCCATGCTTGTCATCGCATGGCAGCTGATCAGCCTGCGTATTCCGGAAATTCCCGGGCCCTGGCCCACGCTGGCCTCCGCCATCCAGGTGTTCGAACACCCCTTTCATCGCACCGGTCCGAACGACGTCGGCATGGGCTGGAACATCCTGGCCTCTCTGGGCCGCGTCGCGATGGGCTTTCTGCTAGCGGCGGCCGTCGGCATTCCCACCGGATTCCTGATTGGCCGCTTCAAGACCCTGAACGCCATATGCTCGCCCGTCATCAGCCTGCTGCGGCCCGTCTCTCCGCTGGCCTGGCTGCCCCTGGGCCTGCTGCTGTTCCGCGCCGCCAACCCCGCCGCGATCTGGGCCATTTTCATCTGTTCCATCTGGCCCATCATCATCAACACGGCCGATGGTGTGCGACGCATTCCGCAGGACTATCTGAACGTGGCCCGCGTGCTGAACCTCTCCGAATGGAAAGTGTTCAAAAGCATACTTCTGCCTTCCGTCCTGCCCTACCTGATCACCGGCACACGCCTGTCCATCGGCACAGCCTGGCTCGTCATCGTGGCCGCCGAGATGCTGACCGGCGGCACCGGCATCGGCTTCTGGCTTTGGGACGAATGGAACAACATGAATGTCGAACACATCCTGGTCGCAGTATTCGTCATCGGCGTGGTCGGCATGCTGCTGGATGCGGCCCTGCTGGCGCTGGGCCGGCGCTACAGCCACAAAGAAGGGTAATGCCATGAACGACAAGTACGTCAGCATCGAATACGCGGGACAAACATTCGATACCCGCAACGGCCCGTTCGTGGCCCTGAGGGACATCAACCTCGCCGTGCGTCAGGGCGAGTTCGTGTCGTTGATCGGCCATTCGGGCTGCGGCAAATCCACGCTGCTGAACCTCATCGCCGGTCTGGCCCAGCCCACCGAGGGCGTACTGCTGTGCGCCGGCCGGGAAATCAAGGGGCCGGGCCCGGATCGCGCCATGGTCTTTCAAAACCATTCTTTGCTGCCCTGGCTCAGTTGCTTCCAGAACGTCTACCTGGCCGTGGAACGCGTATTCTCGAAAACGGAAAACAAGCGCCAGCTTCGGGCCAGGACCTCGGCCGCACTGAACATGGTCGGACTGCGGCACGCCGAACATAAACTGCCCCACGAAATTTCCGGCGGCATGAAGCAGCGCGTAGGCATTGCCCGGGCCTTGGCCATCGAACCCAAGGTACTGCTCCTGGACGAACCCTTCGGCGCACTGGACTCGCTGACGCGGGCGCATCTGCAGGACGAGCTGCTGCGCATCGTAGCGAGCACCGGCACGACGGCCATCATGGTGACCCACGACGTCGACGAGGCCGTTCTTCTGTCGGATCGCATCGTCATGCTGAGCAACGGGCCGGCCGCCACCATAGGCGAAATACTCGACGTGCCTCTTCCTCGTCCGCGCAACCGCCTGGCTCTCGTCGGCGACCCCGGCTACGCCTCGTGCCACGCAGCCGTCATGCGTTTTCTGCATCAACGCCGCGTCGATCCACGGGCAAGCGTAGAGCCCGCCGCAACCCTCGTCGCCCCGCAAACAAAAACGACGGAAGCGGGCCATATGGAAAGAATGGAAAGAAACGAAAACCCAACTGTGGTGGAAGCATCATGAACAGAACCATGAAACTCGTGGTCGTCGGCAACGGCATGGCCGGCATTCGAACCCTGGAAGAGCTGCTCAAGCTCGATCCCGACCTGTACGACATTACGGTGTTCGGCGCCGAGCCCTACCCCAACTACAACCGCATCCTGCTGTCGCCGGTGCTGACCGGCGAGCAGACCATCAAGGACATCATCCTCAACGACATCAGCTGGTACACGGACAACGGCATTACCCTGAAGATGAACTGCCGGGTCACGAAAATCAACCGCGCCCGCAAGGAAGTGGTCGCCGACGACGGCAGCGTCGTCAAATACGACCGCCTGCTCATCGCCACCGGCTCCAATCCGTTCATCCTGCCCGTGCCGGGCAACGATCTGGAAGGCGTGCTCGCGTTCCGCGACATTCGCGATGTCGACCTCATGATCGACGCCGCGGCGCGGCTCAAGCATGCCACGGTCATCGGCGGCGGCCTGCTCGGCCTGGAAGCCGCCAACGGCCTGGCTTCGCGCGGCATGAAGGTATCGGTCGTACATCTGGGCAACGCCCTGCTGGATCGCCAGCTC
Organism: Eoetvoesiella sp.; assembly: GCF_035555955.1. Taxonomy (NCBI): domain Bacteria; kingdom Pseudomonadati; phylum Pseudomonadota; class Betaproteobacteria; order Burkholderiales; family Alcaligenaceae; genus Eoetvoesiella; species Eoetvoesiella sp. Next base: position 9,205 of record NZ_DATMGA010000070.1, read on the forward strand.
GACACGGCCGCCGCCCGCATGCTGCAGACCAGCCTTGAAAAACGCGGCCTGGATTTCCTGATGAACCGCCAGACCGAAGCCGTGCTGGGCGATGCGCAAGGCCGCGTCTCGGGTCTGCGCTTCAAGGATGGTTCCGAGCTGGCCACGGATCTTGTCGTCATGGCGGTCGGCATCCGGCCCAACACCGAGTTGGCGGAACAAGCCGGCATCTATACGGATCGCGGCATCGTCGTCAACGACACCCTGCAAACCTACGACCCCAGCATCTATGCCGTGGGCGAGTGCGTCAGCCACCGGGGCGTCGCCTACGGCCTGGTCGCTCCGCTGTTCGAACAGGCCAAGGTCGCCGCCAATCACCTCGCCTTCCACGGCATCGGACGCTACGCGGGCAGCGCCACCTCCACCAAGCTCAAGGTCACCGGCATCGACGTGTTCTCCGCGGGCGATTTCAACGAGGGCGACGGCACCGAGGCCATTACTCTGGCCGACCCGGTGGGCGGCGTCTACAAGAAGCTGGTCATTCGCGGCGACAAGCTGGTCGGCGCCTGCCTGTACGGCGACACCGTGGACGGCGCCTGGTACTTCCGCCTTATCCGCGAAGCCAAATCCATCGCCGAGCTGCGCGAGAGCTTGATGTTCGGCGAGGGTGCGCTGGGCGACACGGGCCATGCGGGCGAAAGCAGCGTGGCCGGCATGCCGGACAGCGCCGAGATCTGCGGCTGCAACGGCGTGTGCAAAGGCACCATCGTCAAGGCGATCCGCGAACAAGGCCTGTTCACCGTCGACGAAATCAAGAAACACACCAAGGCAGCCAGCTCCTGCGGCTCGTGCACCGGCCTGGTGGAACAACTGCTGATCAGTTGCATAGGCGGCGCCGCCGACATCAAGCCGAAGTCAGAAAAGCCCATGTGCGGCTGCACCGAATTCACGCACGGCCAGGTCCGCAAGGCCATCAGGGAACAGCACCTGACCTCCATCGCCCAGACCCTGCGCTTTCTGGAGTGGGGCACCGTGGACGGCTGCGCAAGCTGCAGGCCCGCGCTGAACTATTACCTGACGTCCACCTGGCCGGGCGAAGCCAGGGACGATGCGCAATCCCGTCTGGTCAACGAAAGGGTGCACGCCAACATCCAGAAGGACGGCACCTATTCGGTCGTGCCCCGCATGTGGGGCGGCGTGACCAGCGCCGCCGAACTGCGCCGCATCGCCGACGTGGCCGATAAATACCAGGTTCCTATGGTCAAGGTAACGGGCGGCCAGCGCATCGACCTGCTGGGCATCAAGAAGGAAGACCTGCCCAGCGTCTGGAAAGACCTTGGCATGCCGTCGGGCCACGCCTACGGCAAGACGCTGCGCACCGTCAAGACCTGCGTGGGCAAGGAGTTCTGCCGCTTCGGCACGCAGGACTCCACCGGCATGGGCATCGCGCTGGAAAAGGAACTGGTCGGCATGAGCAGCCCCCACAAAGTGAAGCTGGCCGTCTCGGGCTGCCCGCGCAATTGCGCCGAATCCGGGATCAAGGACATCGGCATCATCGCCGTGGACTCCGGATGGGAGCTGTATGTAGGCGGCAACGGCGGCATCAAGACCGAGGTCGCGCAGTTCTTCGCCAAGGTGCAAACGCATGACGAAGTGCTGGAATACAGCGGCGCCTTCCTGCAGCTGTATCGCGAAGAAGCGTTCTACCTCGAGCGCACCTGCCACTACCTGAACCGGGTCGGCCTGGACCACGCCAAGGCGCGTGTGGTCGACGACCCCGCCGGCCGCGCCGAGCTCTATGCTCGCCTGAAGTTCGCGCTGTCGTTCACGACCGACCCCTGGGCCGAGCGCATTGAAAGCCCCGCAGTGCGCCGCGAATTCGAAGCGCTTCACATCTAGGACGACCATGAATACAGCCTTGCTTTCCGAATGGACGCCCGTGTGCAATATCGGCGACATACCCACCCAGGGAGCCCGCATCGTCAAACGCGCGGGGCATGACGACATCGCCGTGTTCCGCACCTCGGACGACCGGATCTTCGCCATCGTGGACTGCTGCCCCCACAAGGGCGGCCCGCTTTCCTGCGGCCTGGTTCACGGACACGCCGTCACCTGCCCACTGCACAGCTGGACCATCAACCTGGAAGACGGCCAGGCGCACGCACCGGACGAAGGCCGGGTTCACAAGATAGCGGTACGGGTCGACGGCGAACGCATCTACCTGAACCTTTCCACACAGGGCTGAAGCCGTGAACGCACCGGCCGCAACCGCATCGGGGCCAAGGCCCGGCGCCGCGATACGCAGCGTCGCATCGATTTGCTGCTATTGCGGCACCGGCTGCGGCGTGCAAATACACGTCACCGGCCAGCAAGTGATACACATTGCCGGCGACCCCGACCACCCTTCGAACCGAGGCAAGCTGTGCAGCAAGGGCATGTCGCTGCCCGCAACCGTGCGCAGCGACGGCAGCCGCATACTGGCCGCGCAATGGCGCCCCGGCAAAGGCGAGGCCCTTCGGCCCATCGCACTGGACGCCGCCTTCGATGCCGCCGCCGGCAAACTGGCCCAGGTCATCCAGGAACACGGCCCCGATGCCGTGGGCTTCTATCTTTCGGGCCAGCTCCTTACCGAGGACTACGCGGTCTTCAACAAGCTGGCGCGCGGCCTGGTCGGCACCAACAACATCGACACCAATTCGCGGCTGTGCATGTCCAGCGCGGTGTCGGGCTACAAGGCCACGCTGGGCGCCGACGCCCCGCCCGCCTGCTACGAAGACCTGGATTTCGCCGACACCGTCATGATCGCCGGCTCCAACATGGCCTACGCCCATCCGGTGCTGTTCCGCCGCCTGAGCGCAGCCAAGGCGGCGCGTCCGAAGATGAAAATCATCGTGGTCGACCCGCGCCGCACCGACACCTGCGATATCGCCGACCTGCATCTGGCCATTGCTCCAGGCACGGATGTGGCCTTGTTCCACGCCATGCTGAACGTGCTGGTCTGGGAGGATTTGATCGACAAACGCTACATCGAACAGCACACACAGGGCTTCAAGGCGCTCAAGCAGCGCATCCATGAATTCACGCCGCGTGCCGTGCAGGACATCTGCGGCGTGCCGGCCGACGATATCGTTCAGGCCGCGCGGTGGTTCGGCCAGGCCGGATCGGCCCTGTCTCTCTACACTATGGGGCTCAATCAATCCAGCAGCGGCACCGCCAAGAACGCGGCGCTCATCCATTTGCACATGGCCACGGGGCAGATCGGCATGAAGGGCGCGGGGCCTTTTTCGCTGACCGGCCAGCCCAACGCCATGGGCGGGCGGGAAGCCGGCGGCATGGCAACTCTGCTGCCCGGCCACCGCGACCCGGCCAACGCCAAGCATCGCCAGGAAGTCGCCGATCTTTGGGGCGTGGAGGAGCTGCCAAGCGCCCCCGGCCGCACCGCTATCGACATGTTCGACGCCGTGCTGGGGGGCAGGATCAAAGTGCTCTGGATCGCCGCCACCAATCCGGCCCAATCCTTGCCGGATCAGGCCAGGGTGCGGGCCGCGCTGCAAAAGGCCGAGATGGTCATTGTCCAGGAAGCCTTCACCAACACGGAAACCCTGGCCTATGCCGACCTGGTTCTGCCGGCGGCGACGTGGCCCGAAAAGGAAGGCACGGTCACCAACTCCGAACGGCGGATCAGCCGCGTGCGGGCGGCCATCGCGCCGCCCGGCGCGGCAATGGCTGACTGGAAGCTGGCTTGCGCCGTCGCCCGGCGACTGGCCGGGCGCATCGCGCCGGCCAAGGCCGCTTTATTCGATTACGCCGACGAAGCGCGGATTTTCGACGAGCACGCACGCAGCACCAAGGGACGCGATCTCGACTACAGCGCGCTGAGCTACGCCGTGCTGGACGCCGAAGGCCCGCAACAATGGCCTTACTCCGCCAGCCGGCAAGGCGCCGCGCGCCTGTACGAAGACGGCCGCTTTCCCACCGAAACCGGACGGGCCGGCTTCCTCGACGTCGGCTATACGCCCGTCGCGGAAAAAGTATCGGCGCAGTTTCCGCTGCACCTGACCACGGGCAGGCTGCGCGATCAATGGCACACCATGAGCCGCACCGGCCTCGTACCTTCCCTGACGCGGCATGCGGAAGAACCGTTCATTGCCCTTAACCCGGCCGACATGCGGCGCTATCGCCTCGACGACGACGCGCTGGTCAAGGTCAGATCCCGCCGCGGCCATATCATCGTGCCCGCCCGCGCCTCCCTGGACATTCAGTCCGGCCAGGCCTACATGCCCATGCACTGGGGCAGCGGCTTCGTGGCCGGCGAAGGCGTCAACGCCCTGGCCGGCAATGCGCGCGACCCCATCTCGCACCAGCCGGAACTCAAGCACAGCGCCGTCGGGATCGAAGCCGTGAAATACCCCTGGCAGGCCTGCGCTTGGGTGCGCGGCTCGATAAGCCCGTGGCGAAGCAAACTCGCCAGATGGCTCAAGGTGTTTCCCTACGCCGTGCTTCTGCCCACCGCCGTGGGCGGCGAAGGGGTTCGGCTACGGCTGGCGGCAGCAAAGGCCGCCGACCCGTCCCTGCTGGCCGAGCTCATCGGCGACCTTAACCTGGAACACGCCGACCTGGCTTTCGACGATCCGTCGCGCGGGCTGGTGCGCCGGATCCAGCGCGCGCAAACAGGCATCGACGCCTTCCTGCTGGCCGGCGATACGCGCGCCCATGAAACCTTGCTGATGTGGGCCGATAGCGGCATCGCGCCCGAAAATGCCACGCAAGTCCTCATGGGACGGGGCCCCGCCGCAAGCCGCGCCCGCATCGTCTGCACCTGCGAGAACGTGAGCGACCAGGCCATCCTGCAAGCTGTCGCCGAAGGCCAGGATCTGGCGCAGATCAAGGAAACCCTCAAGTGCGGCACAGGCTGCGGCTCGTGCCTGCCCCAGATCAATCAGATGCTCAGGGCGTCCTCGCCCTCGATCGCGTCATGAATTCAGGGCCTGTCAACCCAACGGACTGACAGGCCTAGCCCAGCAAGGCCACCGCCTTTACCTGGGCCACGACAGCCGTCCCCGGCCGGATATCCAGCGCGTCTCGCGAACGCGCGGTAATCCTGGCCAGCAGCGTGTCCCCGCCCGGAAGCGTAAGCCGCAGCAAAACATGTCCCGGCGTATCCGTCGGCGCCACCTCGTCCACCGTCGCGGGCAGCAGGTTCAAGATGCTGCTATCGGCGCTGGCGGTAAGCGCCACGCTCACGTCGCGCGCATTGATCCGGCAACGCAATCGGCAGCCAACCGCCTCGGGGCGCTGCGACACATACAGCCGTCCGCCCGCGAAATCCAGCCGCGTCAGGCCATCTCCTTCATGACTGCCCACCCGGGTCTCCAGCACCACGCCAGCATCGTCCAGGAATATGGGAGGCAGGTCGGTGCGCGCCAGCGTATCGCGCAGGCCGCCGCTGGCCGCCACGCGGCCCGCCTCCATCAGCACCAGGTGGTCGGCCAGGCGGGCGACTTCGTCGGGCGCATGGCTGACGTAAAGAACCGGGATATCCAGCTCGTCGTGCAATCGTTCCAGATAGGGCAGGATCTCTTGCTTGCGCTTGATGTCCAGCGCCGCCAGCGGCTCGTCCATCAGCAACAGGCGCGGCCGCGTCAGCAGGGCCCGCGCCACCGCCACCCGCTGGCGCTCGCCGCCCGACAGCTTTCCGGGCGAGCGCTCCAGCAGGGCGCCGATGCCCAGCAGGTCGACAATGCCGGCAAACCCCTCGCCCGCCTTGTTGCCCGACCGCTTCATGCCGTACTCCAGATTCTTGCGCACGGACAGGTGTGCGAACAGGCTGGCCTCCTGGAACACCAACCCCATCGGCCGCTTGTGCGGCGGCAAGAAAACCCCTTTGTCCGTGTCCTGCCAGACCTGGCCATCCACCACCAGGCGTCCCTGCGAAGCGCGGTTCAGCCCCGAAACGCAACGCAGCAGCGTCGTCTTGCCCGAACCCGAGGGCCCGAACAAGGCCGTCACGCCTTTTGCCGGCAAATGCAGATCCACAGCTAGCGTGAAACCCGGATGCTCCACCTTGAAACGCGCCTCGATCATACCGACCATCCCTGCCTGCCGCGCCGGGTATACAGCAACAGCAGCACCAGGAAGCTGATCGCCACCATGATGCCCGCAAGCCAGTGGGCCTGGCCGTATTCCATGGCTTCGACGTGGTCGTAGATCTGCACCGAGGCGACCCGGGTCTGGTCGGGAATGTTCCCGCCTATCATCAGCACCACCCCGAACTCGCCCACGGTGTGGGCGAATCCGAGTATCGCCGCCGTCAGGAAACCCGAACGGGACAAAGGCAGGGCAACACTGAAAAACGCATCCAGCGGCGAAGCGCGCAGGCTGGCGGCCGCTTCCAGCGGACGCTCGCCCATGGCCTCGAAGGCGTTCTGGATAGGCTGGACCACGAACGGCATGGAATACAGCACCGACGCAACCACCAGGCCCGGAAACGTGAACGGCAGCAGGCCCAGCCCCAGCGCCTGCGTAAGATGGCCGACCGGCCCGTTCGGGCCCATGACCACCAGCAAGTAGAAGCCCAGTACCGTGGGCGGCAGCACCAGCGGCAATGCCACCAGCGCGCCCACCGGCCCCTTCCAGCGCGACGGCGTGCGCGCCAGCCACCAGGCTATCGGCGTTCCCACCACCAGCAGAATCGCCGTTACCACCAGGGCCAGCTGCAGCGTGAGCCAAAGCGCCGAAAGATCGACCGCACTCATGAAACGCCGCCGTGCTTACAAACCGTAGCCGTAGGACTTGATGATGGCGTGGGCCTTGTCGCCCTTCAGGTACTTGAGCAGAGCCGTCGCGGCGGGATTGTCCTTGCCCTTCTTAAGCAGCACGGCATCCTGCAGGATGGGATCGTGGAATTTCTCGGGCACGATCCAGGCCGAACCACTGGTGATCCTGCCGTCCTTGAACACTTGCGACAAGGCCACGAAACCCAGCGGCGCATTGCCGGTCGCCACGAACTGGTAGGTCTGGGCGATGTTTTCGCCCTGAACCAGCTTGTCCTTCCATTTGTCCGTCACGCCCAGCTTTTCCATGGTCTGCACCCCGGCGGCGCCATACGGCGCGGTCTTGGGATTGGCAATGGCCAGATGCGCCGCATTGCCGGTCTTCAGGATCTCGCCCTTGGGGTCGACCAGTTTGTCGTCCTTGCTCCACAAGACCACCGTGCCCTTGGCATAGGTGAACCGGCTGCCCGGCACCGTGGCCTTCTCGGCGTCCAGCTTGGCCGGCGTTTTGGAGTCCGCGGCCAGAAACACCTCGAACGGCGCGCCGTTCTGGATTTGCGCAAAGAACTTGCCGGTCGAGCCGAACGACAGCTTGGCCGTATGGCCCGTGTCCTTTTGGAACTGGGCGGCAATGGCCTGCATGGGCGCCGTGAAATTGGCCGCGACGGCGACCTGGACCTCATCGGCCATGGCCGGCATCGAGACGACCACCGCGGCAGCCAGGGCGATGAATTTATTGCGGATCACAGACATTTTTCCTTCCTCTTTTTGACAATCAAAGACACACGATGACGGACGAGGCCTTGAAGATAGCGCAGGCTCGTCCGCCCGGCGCAAGTTCGAGCCGTTCGGCGCTGTCCTGGGTAACCACGGCGCAGACCGACTTGCCTTGCGCAAGGCTCAGGACGACTTCGGTATTGACGGGGCCGGCATGAACGCGCTCGATCTCGCCCCAAAGCTGGTTGCGCGCGCTCGTGCGCACGTCCGCGTCCGCCATCAGCAGCACCGACGAGGACTTGACCAGCGCATAGGCCTCTTTGCCGACTTCCAGCTCCAGGGTTTCGGCGGACTCGCGGGTAATGACCGCCACGATTTCGTTCACATCGTCCAGCCGGATGCTTACCTGGCAGTCCACCTCGCCCATGCGCAGTCCCGAAACCACGCCGGCGAACTGGTTGCGCGCACTGCTGCGCATGGACATGCGCCTGAGCAAATGGCGGAACTGATCGAAGCTGCCCGCCTCGCCCTCGTTCATGCCCGCGGCCAGACGATCCAGGGCGCTCTGGTATTCCGCCTCCAGGGCCCGGTACAGCGCCACGACACGCCGGCCGTAATCGGTCAGCTGGGTCCCGCCGCCGTGCTTGCCGCCCGCGGTGCGAACGACCAGCGGCTGGTCGGCCAGGTTGTTCATGGCATCGATGGCGTCCCAGGCCGCCTTGTACGACAAGGGCACGGCCTTGGCGGCCTGGGTAATGGAACCATGCTGCGCAATCCCTTCGAGCAGGCGGATGCGGGTGCCTCCAAGAAAGGCCCCCAGCTCCGTTTCGACCTCCAACCGCCCTTTCAGACGCGACTCGTTCTTCATCACGATACCGCTATATTGTTGACTATATAGCGGTGACTATACCGCAAACTGGCGGCAGCGGCCAAAAGGCAAAAAAACTATATGACTCGAACCCGCGGTTCGCCGGCTTCGAATTGGCCGATCACGGCCGCCTGGCCGAAACCTTCGGAATGAAAGACATCCAGCACCCGAGCCGCCGCTTCCGGGGCGCAGGCTACCAGCAGGCCGCCCGAGGTCTGCGGATCCGTCAGCAGAGCGCGGGAGGCGTCGTCCAGCCCGATGGGCAGATCGACGGCGGCGCCGTATGCCGCCCAGTTGCGGCCCGACGCACCGGTAATCACTCCCTGGGCCGCCAGTTCGCAGACGCCCGGCAGCCACGGCAAATCGTCCAGGCGTATGGTTGCGGTCAGCCCCGCTCCTTGCGCCATTTCGACCGCATGGCCAAGCAGGCCGAAACCCGTCACGTCGGTCGCGGCATGTACGTCCGCCAGCGCCGACAACGCAATGCCCGGCGTATTCAAGCGGGTCGTGCAGGCCAGCATGGCCGCATAGCCCGCCTCGTCCAGAATGCCCTTCTTGAGCGCCGCCGACAGCACGCCGACGCCCAGCGCCTTGCCCAGGATCAGCACGTCGCCGGCGCGGGCGTCCTTGTTGCGCTTGATGCGATCCGGATGCCCCAGGCCCATGACCGCCAGCCCGTAGATGGGCTCGACCGAATCGATGGAGTGGCCGCCCGCAACCGGAATGCCTGCCTGGACGCAGACCGAAGCACCGCCCTCGAGGATGCGCGCAATGACGTCCCTGGGCAGGACATTGATCGGCATGCCCACGATGGCCAGCGCCATGATGGGCGACCCGCCCATGGCATAGACGTCGGACAGCGCGTTGGTCGCCGCAATCCGCCCGAAATCGTAGGGGTCGTCAACAATGGGCATGAAAAAGTCGGTCGTGGCAATCAAGGCCTGCTCGGCGTTCAGCCTGTATACCGCAGCATCGTCCGAGGTCTCGGTGCCCACCAGCAGGTTCGGATACGCCTGCCCCATCGGCATCTTGGCCAGCAACTCGGAAAGCACGCCCGGCGCGATCTTGCAGCCGCAGCCTCCCCCGTGCGAAAGAGAGGTCAGTCGCGGTGTATCGGTGACGGCTATCGATGGCGTCATGATGGTATCTCCAGAGTGTAGGGCTGCGCTTTCCGCCTCGGGACGGCCAAGGCGAAAGGCGGAAAGCAGCAGGAGTCGAACCTACCTGGGAGCGTCTGACGCCCCCAACTGGGTTTGAAGCCCAGCCGCGCCACCGGGCGCGAATGCTTTCCAGTGAAACCGTATGATAGCCCTCTCCCCGCGCAAGCGTCCCGCTGGCGGAGCCTTGCCTGCCTGGCTGATTCCTGCGCCGATTTCCTGACGGATGATCGCAAACCTCGGTGCACAGGCAACGAAAACCGCCGAAGCCCCGGGAAGTCAGCCGTGCCCATTCTCCCCGAAAAACACCGCGCCGACGCCGCGCAGCATATGCCGGTCGCGCACGCGGCGGGTGTAGCCAACACGATCAAAAAACTCCAGCACCTGGACGGCACGCTTGCGACCCAGGCCGGTAGCATCGCGGAACTGGGCGGCGCCCACGCCATCGGCGCCGCCCAGCTCAGCAACCAGGGCCGCCATGGCCGCCACCTGCTCACGGTGGTAGAACAAGTCGCGCACAATTTGCTGCACCTGGCCGTCGCGCACAAGCTTGCGCAGCAATTGCCGCAACACGTCTTCCTGTTCACCAAGTTCGGAGGCCAGGTCGCGCACCCACGGGGGTTCGAATCCCCCGGCAAGAATCAGCGGCAGCACACGCCCGGCCAACGCACTTTCCGCCTCCGACATGGCCACGGCGTGGCCGGGCAGCCTCAGCCAGGGGCCGTTGCGCTGCACGCGGCCCTCGGCCAGAAGCTCGTCGCACAGCGCCAGCCACAGCGCTTCGGGCAGGGCCGGCAAGGCCATGCGCCGCAGCCGCGACGCCCCGACACCCGCTTCATCAGGCGCAGTCTGATGAAACTCCTGCAGCGATTGCAGCGCCCGGCCGCCCAGACGTTCCCAACTGGTGCGCAGGATCAGCGTGCGAGGCGCCTGCGCGCCCTGCCCTCGGATCCAGACGGCACCGTCCGGCGCCGGCAGGGTGCCTGCGTCTTTTCCGGCCAGGCGGGTCAGCCGTTCTTCGTCCAGCCCCTGCGGAGCCTGCGCCAGCAAGGCCTCGATACCCTCTCCGTCGAGCATGGCGGACACCGCGTCCAGCCAGGCCAGCCGCTGCGGGGTGCGGCGCTTGCGGTCAGGCGCGTTGGGATCCAGCACCCGGCCTCCGCCCACGGTACGGTTGGCCTGCGGGTTGCGCACAATGTAACGGTCGCCCGGCATGGCGCAGACCGGCTCGTCGAACACCCACTGCACCAGGCCTTCCCGTCCCGGGGCCAGCGACTCCGGCGCCAACGGCACCGCATGCGCCACATAATGCGCCGCGCCCAGGTGGATGTGCAACGGCGACCAGGCCTGGACGGGGCTGTCCGCCGACGGCAGCAGCCGCAAGACCGCATCGACGTGACGCGACGGCGCAAAGCACCGGGCATCGGCAATCCACGCCCCGCGCTCCACTGCCTGCTTTTCGATGCCCGCCAGGTTCAGCGCGCAGCGCTGGCCGGCGCTGCCGGAGGGACTGGCCCGGTTTTGCGCGTGGATACTGCGCACACGCACAGGCCTGCCCGCCGGCATCAGGCGCAAGCAAGCCTCTTCCTGCCCGGCCAGCACCCGGCCGCCATGAACCGTGCCGGTCACTACCGTGCCATGCCCCTGCAAGGTAAAGACTCGGTCCACCGCCAGCCGGAACAGGCCGTCGGCGCCGCGCGCCGCCATGGCCTTGGCACTGTCGTGCAGATGCGTTCGCAATGCATCCACACCCGGCGCATCCGCTGCCGCCGCATCCACGGGAAAGACCGGCGCCCCGCGCAGAAAGGAATCCGCCACGAGTTCCTCGACCTCAAGCCTCGCGGCGGTGAGCCGCGCCGCATCCACCCGGTCGATCTTGGTAATCGCCACGACCCCGCGCTCGACACCCAGCAATTCCAGGATGGCCAGATGTTCGCGCGTCTGGGGCATGACGCCGTCGTCGGCCGCTACCACCAGCAGGCCGAAATCGATGCCGCTGGCGCCCGCCGCCATCGTATGCACCAGGCGTTCGTGCCCGGGAACATCGATGAAACCCAGCACGTCGCCGTTGTCCATCGGGGTGTAGGCGTAGCCCAGTTCGATGGAAATGCCCCGCGTCTTTTCTTCCTTGAGCCTGTCGGTCTCCACGCCGGTAAGCGCGCGAACCAGCGTGGTCTTGCCATGGTCGATGTGGCCCGCCGTCCCCACTATCATGCGGACAGCACCCTCAGCTGCTCGACGAAAGCCTTTTCGTCATGCTCTTCCAGGCAGCGCAAGTCCAGCCATAGCGCGTCGTTGGCAATGCGGCCGATAACCGGGCGCGGCAGGCCCCGCAAACGCGCCTCGAGCTTGTCCAGATGGCGCCCTTTGCCGCCCGTGCCCACGTAGTCGATCTTCAGGCCATGGCTGGGCAGTTGATCCACCGGCAAGGCCCCGCTGCCGATCTGGCTGAACAACGGCACGTCCTGCACGGCATAGGACTGGCCCAGCGCCTTTTGCAGCACAGGCTGCAGGCGCGAGGCTTGCAGCGCCATGTGTTCGCGCGGACGAGTCAGCAGGCGCAGCGTCGTCAGGCGGTCGGCCAGGAACTCGGGCGCCTTGTACAAGGCCAGCACAGGCTCCAGCGCCGCCAGCGTCAGCTTGCCTACACGCAGGGCGCGCTTGAGCGGGTTCTTCTTGATGCGGCGGATGATGTCGGCGCGGCCCACCAGCAAGCCGGCTTGCGGCCCGCCCAGCAACTTGTCGCCGCTGAAGGTCACGATATCGGCGCCGGCCTGCACGGTTTCACCCACGGTGTCTTCGCGAGGCAGCCCCCACCGGCCAAGATCCACCAGCGTGCCGCTGCCCAGGTCCACCGCCGTGGGCAGGCCATGGCTACGGGCTATCGCCGCCACCTCGGCAACCGGCACGCTTTTCGTGAACCCTGTGACCGCATAGTTGCTGCAATGCACTTTCATCAGCATGGCCGTGCGCGGTCCCACGGCATTGGCGTAATCGGCCGCGTGGGTGCGATTGGTCGTTCCCACCTCGACCAGGCGGGCACCGGCGCGCTGCATGATGTCTGGAATGCGGAAAGCGCCGCCTATCTCGACCAGTTCTCCTCGCGACACGACCACCTCGCGCCGATTGCCCAGCGTGTTCAGCATGAGCAGCACGGCAGCGGCATTGTTGTTGACCACCGTAGCCGCCTCGGCGCCCGTCAGCTCGCAGACAAGCTGCTCGACAAGGTCGTCGCGGTCGCCGCGCCGGCCCGTGGCAAGATCGAATTCGAGATTGGCAGGCGCGGTAAGCGCCCGCATCACGGCCTGGACAGCGTCGTCGGGCAGCAAAGCGCGCCCCAGATTGGTGTGCAGCACCGTGCCGGTAAGGTTGTATACGGCCTTCAGGCGCGGCGCCGAATCGCGCTTGAGCCTGTTGCGCAAATCCAGCGCCAGCGTCTCGGGCAACAGGGTCTTGCGCGCCACCTCGCCGCCCAATACCTGTCGGCGCAGATCATCCAGTTGCTTGCGCAGCATGGCCGTTACCTGGCTGCGGCCGTATTCGGCCAGCAACAGGACGACCGCCTGCGTATTGAGCAAGCGGTCCACGGAAGGGATGTCGGCCGCGGAGGCGAGCGCGACCTTGGATTTACGGGCGGATTCCATGTTCACCCCTGGGAAGGCTGCCACAGCAAGGGGTTGCCGCTGGCGCGCGAATACCCTTCCTCGCCCATGAGTACATCGAGCGGCAGGCTTGCCAAGTCGTCGGCCACGGGCTCGATGTTGAAGTCTTTTTCCTGGTAGAAGATTTTGCGGTAGCTGCGGCAATGCTCGCAGGACTCGGCCTTGACGCCTTCGCGGCCGCCTTCTATGGAATGGTAGGCAATACCCTTGGTCTGTTCGCAATGCGAGCAGGTCACGCGCACCAGATGCCATTCCGTCGCGCACAGCGAACAGCACAGATAGCGGCAGCCATCTTGCGCGCCGCCGATGCGAACCACGCTGGCAACCGGCAGGCTGGCACAGACCGGGCATACGCCGAACGGGCTGACCACCGGCAATTGCCGCTCGTCGAAGCGGCTGGCCAGGTCGATCCAATAGACTTGCAGGGCCGCCATCACGAAAGGCGCGATGGTACTGTCGATGGCGTCATCGCGTTCGGCCAGCACCGCATCGGCCATGGCTTCGAGCTCGTCGGCGCCGCTGGCGGCCAGGGCCTTGAGCTCGGCACAGACCTTTGCCGCCGGATGCGGAATGCCGGCCGCCAGCAAGTGGTCGAGCAGCTCGGCCAGCATATTGCGCCAGGCCGGATCGCGCCGCCACCCTATGGCTTGCAGCGGCGGCATGCCATGCGCCTGCGCTTGCGAGATGTGTTCTTCGGAGGCTTCGGGGGCCGAGAAGCCGGCCAGGACATGCGCTTGCGCATCGACCAATTGCGCCATCAGCAGCAGATAGTCGCCCGCCGCGTTATCCGGCGCCAATTGCCGCAAGCGCGCCGCCCTGCCGGCAAGAACCGACGCCCGATCGGGCAAGCGGACGCGGGGAATGGAAGTGCGATCCAGGCTTTCGATCTCGCCGCGCGGCAAAATTCGCTGCAATATGCTCTCCTAAACAAATATGGCTGCCTTCCGCAAAGCAGGGCAGCCACACGCCAAACCAGGATGGCGAAGCAAGACGCTATTTCCGGGCGGGCAGTCCGAACACCTGGCGAAACCAGGCCCGGTGATGCTTCCAGGCCCAACCCGGCGACACCGTGCCTTGCGTCATGGCATGCACCGACCCCTTGACCCAGACGGCTGCATAGATATGCACAATGATGGCGCAAATCAGCAAAAATGCAAACAGGGCGTGCAGCAGCGAAGCCAGGCGAATTGCCCCGATGGGGAAGACCGCCCCGAAATACACGCGCCACATGACCACGCCGGTAACCAGCAGCACCAGCAGGAACAAGACCAGCGCGAAGAACAGCACCTTCTGGCCGGCGTTGTAGCGGCCCACGTCGGGCAGCTTGTCTTCGCGCCCGTTGACGACATCGCCGAACTGCCGCAGCCACTGGGCATCCTGCCGCGTCATGAGGTTGTGCTTCCACATGCGCACGGCGAACACCGCGAAGCAGACGACCATGAGCAGGCCCACGAACGGGTGCAGGATGCGCGTCCAGGTGCCGCCGCCGAACAGGCTGGTCAGCCAGTAGAACGCCGGATGGAACAGGCCCAGCCCGGACAGCGCCAGCAGTACGAAGGTAATGGCGATGATCCAGTGGTTGGCGCGCTCGCCCGGCGTATAGCGCAAGATGGTTCGGGGCTTCTTGACCTCATTCATGATGGATTTCCTCCTCGGCCTTGCGCTCGTCGTCGGCATCCGACTCGAGGGGGCCCTTGGTCATGTAATGGAAGAATCCGGCCAGCGCCGTAGCGGCCATGACGGCCACGCCCAATGGCTTGGCAACGCCCTTCCACAGCCCGACCATGGGGCTGATGACGGGATCCTTGGGCAGGTCGCTGTATAGCCCGGGCTTGTCGGCATGGTGCAGCACGTACATGACGTGCGTGCCGCCCACTCCCTGCGGGTCGTACAGGCCGGCATTTTCGAAGCCGCGCGATTTCAGGTCGACGATGCGCTCGGCGGCGTGCTGCCGCATGTCTTCCTTGGTGCCGAACACAATGGCGCCGGTGGGGCATGTTTTGACGCAGGCTGGCTCCTGGCCCACCGCCACCCGATCGGAACACAAGGTGCATTTGTAGGCCTTGTGATCGTCTTTGGATATGCGCGGAATATCGAAGGGACAGCCGGTGATGCAATAGCCGCAGCCGATGCAGTTTTCTTCGTGGAAGTCCACGATGCCGTTGGTGTATTGCACGATGGCGCCCGGCGACGGACAGGCCTTGAGGCACCCCGGATCCTCGCAATGCATGCAGCCGTCCTTGCGGATCAGCCATTCGAGGTCGCCCTGGGGGTTCTCGTACTCGGCAAACCGCATGACGGTCCAGGACTTGTCGGTGAGGTCGGCGGGGTTGTCGTAGACGCCCACGTTGACGCCGATTTCGTCGCGCAGATCGTTCCATTCCATGCAGGCTGCCTGGCAAGCCTTGCAGCCTATGCATTTGGTGGTGTCGATAAGCTTGGCGACACTGCCGGCCGCCGGCGCACGCACGCTGGGAGACGGAGTAGTGGTGGCCGAGCGCCGCTTGATATCGAGTGATTGCAATGCCATGGCTGCGCTCCTAGACCTTCTCGACCTTGACCAGGAATGACTTGGTCTCGGGTGTCTGTGAATTGCCGTCGCCGACGGGCGGGGTCAGCGTGTTCGCCAGGAAACCCGGCTTGGCGATGCCCACGAACCCCCAATGAATGGGAATGCCGACCTGATGCACCGTTTTTCCCTCGATGGTGAGCGGCTTGATCCGCTTGGTGACCAGGGCAACCGCCTTGATATAGCCGCGGTTGGAAGACACCTTGACCCGCGAACCGTTGGGTATGTCCAGCTCCTTGGCCAGGGCCTCGCCGATTTCGACGAACTGCTCGGGCTGCAGAATGGAATTGATCCGCAGGTTCTTGGTCCAGTAATGGAAATGCTCGGTCAGGCGATAGGTGGTGCCCACGTGAGGGAACTGCGCAGCCTTGCCCATGGTCGCCAGGTCGTCCTGGAACACCCGCGCTGCGGGATTGTTGGTGGCCCGGGGCTCGTCGGGACTTAGCGGGTTGTAGCCCACCGGCGTCTCGAACGGCTCGTAGTGCTCGGGGAAAGGCCCCTCGGCCATGCTCTTGCGAGCGAAGAAGCGGGCCACGCCCTCGGGGTTCATGATGAACGGCCCCATGCCTCCCGCCGGATTTTCGTCCAGCTTGAAATCGGGGACATCGGCGCCGCCCCAGGTCTTGCCGTTCCAAGAAATGAGGCTGCGCCGCGGATTCCACGGTTTGCCTTGGGGATCGCAAGACGCCCGGTTGTACAGCACGCGCCGGTTGGCCGGCCAGGCCCACGCCCAGTTCAGAGTCTGGCCGATTCCGGTGGGGTCGCTGTTGTCGCGGCGGGCCATGAGGTTGCCGGCGGCCGACCAGGCCCCGGCGTAGATCCAGCAGCCGCTGATGGTGGACCCATCGTCGCGCAGCTCGGAGAAGCCGGCAAGCTGTTCGCCCGCCTTGCGCAACACCTTGCCCGCCGGGTCGGTCAGGTCGACCAGCGCCCGCCCCGTGTACTCTTTGGCAAGCTCTTCGGCCGTGGGGTATTCAGGATTGGAATACGGCCACCACAGCTTCAGGATGGGATCGGGATACTTGCCGCCCTCGGTCTGGTAAAGCTTGCGCAGGCGCACGAACAGCTGGGCCATGATCTCGATGTCGCTTTTCGCCTCGCCCGGAGGCTCGGCCCCTTTCCAGTGCCATTGCAGCCAGCGGCCCGAATTGACCAGCGCGCCTTCCTCTTCGGCGAAACAGGTGGTGGGCAGCCGGAACACCTCGGTCTTGATGCTGGCGGTGTCTACGTCGTTGTGCTCGCCGACATTGCGCCAGAACTCGGCGGTTTCGGTGGCCAGGGGATCCATGACGACCAGGAACTTGAGCTTGGAGAAGGCGTCGAGCAGTTTCTTTTTGTACGGCGCGGCCGCCAGGGGGTTGAAGCCCTGGCAGATGTAACCGGTCATCTCGCCCTTGTTCATCAGGTCGAAGACCTGCAGCATGTCGTACGTCTTGTCCAGCTTGGGCAGGTAGTCGAAGCCCCAGTCGTTCTCGGCGCTTACCGCATCGCCCCACCAGGCCCTCATGAGGCTGACATGGAATTTTTTGTAGTTGCTCCAGTAGCTGAGTTGATTGGGCCGCAACGGCTTTTGCGTGCGCGCGCCGATATAGGCGTCGAACGACTGCTCGGCCTGCCTGGGCAGGGTCAGGTAGCCCGGAAGGAGGTCGGTCATGAGGCCCAGGTCGGTGAGGCCCTGGATGTTGGAATGGCCGCGCAGCGCATTCATTCCGCCGCCGGGCACGCCGATATTGCCCAGCAGCAGCTGCACCATGGCGCCGGTGCGGATGATTTGCGAACCGATGGTGTGCTGCGTCCAGCCCAGCGCATACAAAATGGTGGCCGACCGGTCGGTGCCCGACGTGGAGGCCAGCATTTCACAGACTTTCAGGAATTTTTCGGGAGGCGTGCCGCAGGCCCGCGAGACCATTTCGGGCGTATAGCGCGAATAGTGCTTCTTGAGCAGTTGATAGACCGTGCGCGGATGCTGCAGCGTGGGATCGACCTTGACGTAGCCGTCTTCGCCGCGCTCGTACTCCCAGGAGTCTTTGTCGTAATTGCGCTTGGCCTCGTCGTAGCCGGAGTACAGGCCATTCTTGAAGGCGAAGTCTTCCCGCACGATGAACGGAAAATCCGTGTAGTTGCGCACGTATTCGTGCTGGATCTTGTCGTTGTCGAGCAAATACTTGATGACCCCGCCCAGGAAGATGATGTCGGTTCCGGTGCGTATGGGCGCATAGAAATCCGCCACGGACGCCGAGCGCGTAAAGCGCGGATCGACGACGATGAGCTTCGCGTTGTTGTGGGCCTTGGCCTCGGTGACCCACTTGAACCCGCAAGGGTGGGCCTCGGCCGCATTGCCGCCCATGATCAGCACGATATCCGCGTTCTTGATGTCGACCCAATGGTTCGTCATCGCTCCACGGCCAAACGTCGGGGCAAGACCTGCCACCGTCGGGCCGTGTCAGACACGCGCCTGGTTGTCGAACCCCAGGATACCCAGGCTGCGGATGACCTTGTGCGTGACGTAGCCGACCTCGTTGCTGCTGGCTGAGGCCGCCAGCATGCTCGTGGTCGTCCATCGGTTGACCACCTTGCCGTCGTCGGTTTTCTCGACGAAATTGGCGTCGCGGTCGTCCTTCATGAGCTTGGCGATGCGGGTGTAGGCTTCGTCCCACGACATGCGCTGCCACTTGTCGGAGCCGGGCGCGCGGTATTCGGGATATTGCAGGCGGTTGGGGCTGTGGATGAAGTCGACCAGCGCCGCGCCCTTGGGGCACAGCGTACCGCGGTTGACCGGGTGGTCGGGATCGCCTTCGATGTGCGTGATGCTGGCCGTGGCGTTCTTGGCGCCATCGCCCAGGCTGTACATAAGTATGCCGCAAGCCACCGAACAGTAAGGACAGGTATTGCGCGTTTCAGTCATGCGCGCAAGCTTGTACTGCCGGACTTCGGCCAGGGCCGGACTGGGGGCGGCCCCCAGTAAAGCCAGGCTGGAGCCCGCCAGTGTAGTACCTGTCACCTTGAAGAATTGGCGCCGAGTCATGTTGACCATGGAGCTCTCCAGAGGAAGAAGGAAATTGCGCGCCCGCGCGCCCGCTTACTACCCTTGCCGGGGAAACGCCCTGTCGGCATTCCCGATACGGCTGAGTATAGGCCTCGCCGCATAAAAATACCAATCAAGAAGGCATCCCGTTTCATGCCCCAGACAAGAGGGCGGCAAGGTTGCAAGCAACCCCGCCGCCCTCTGCAAAACCATTGCCCGGTTGCCGGGCGGGGTTCAGTCCCGCTTGGGAATATTCAACCCGCGCGCGACGGCCGGCCGGGCAAGAAAGGCGTCCAATACACGCACGACATTCGGGAAGTCGGCAATGCCGACCAGGTCGCCCGCCTCGTAGAAGCCGACGAGATTGCGCACCCAGGGAAAGGTGGCGATGTCGGCAATGGTGTATTCGTCTCCCATGATCCAGGCCCGGCCCGCCAGGCGCTGCTCGAGCACGCCCAGCAGACGGCGCGATTCGGCGACGTAGCGGTCGCGGGGGCGCTTGTCTTCGTAGTCCTTGCCGGCGAACTTGTTGAAGAAGCCGACCTGGCCGAACATGGGGCCGATGCCGCCCATCTGGAACATCACCCATTGCAGGGTTTCATAGCGTCCGGCCACATCCTTGGGCATGAACTGCCCGGCCTTCCCGGCCAGGTAGACCAGGATCGCACCCGACTCGAACAAGGGCAGCGGCTTGCCTTCGGGCCCGTTGGGATCGAGGATGGCCGGAATCTTGTTATTGGGGTTCAGCGACAGAAACTCGGGGGAAGTCTGGTCGTTGGCGTCGAACCGCACCAGGTGCGGCTCATACGGCAGCCCCATTTCCTCGAGCATGATGGAAACCTTGACCCCGTTGGGCGTAGGCAAGGAATAGAGCTGGAGGCGGTCTGGATGCTTGGCTGGCCATTTCTTGGTAATGGGAAACGCGGAGAGATCGGTCATGATTGAAAGATTGAAAAGTGCCTGCGTTGGGTCGGGAATGAACGGGCGCGGCAATAAAACGCGCCTTGCGAAAACAACAGGCATTATGGCACGGCGCATCCCCGGCATGAGCGGCGCCGTACAGTCACGCCAAGCCACATGAACCGCCGCCGGAGACGTTGCCCTTTCACAAGCGTCGTCGCCCCCGGAATTCCTGTGCGCAGCAGGTTTCACACGTTGTAAATCCTGTTTACTTATAGTAAAAACGGGCAGCGCGTCGTTCCGCCCGCCCTTCCGCCCTACTCGTCGTCGCACTCACAAACACGATCATGGCAACCGTGCCGTGCGAGGCGTGGTTCGCTTGGCAGAGCGCCGGAAAATCCCGGCCGAAGATCCCGAAACGTCCGCCGCGCGCATTCATAAGACAAACAGGCACATCACTGCCAACGCATCAAATGGGGAAATCATGAGAACTCGAAACAGGCTTGTCCTGGCAATAGCCCTTGCCCTGGCCAGCCATTGCGCTCAGGCGCTGGAATACCGGCTGGCTTACGGTTCCGATGGCCAGCCGGTATTCCGGGCCCGCTTCATGGACGTGGGCGACGGCCCGGTCATGGACGACGACGACGAGGTTACGGAATCCACCTGGAACCTGGACGGCCAGCAAAAAGACAAGATACTCCAGGCCCTGAATCGCTGGGCCGAAATCATCAAGCCAGTCCCCGGCCAGCTTCCGGCAATCATCAACATCGGCACCGTCGACGACAACAACGCCTTCGGCAGCAGCACGGCCGTACCCGATGGGCAGACCAGTCTGACTCAGCTGCAGCGCGTACTGTTCGGCATGACGAACCCCTCGCTGACATTCGGCTCCCACGCACAGTTCGTCATGGGGAAAATGAACTGGGACTTCCTGGAGTCCTATCTGCCTTCCCAGTTGCCGCGCGCGCAATTCGGAGCGGATCTTACCGCCGTCGCCTTTCATGAGCTGGCGCACGGCCTGGGCATCCTGGGCGTTGCCACCGACCGTGGCCCGAGCCGGTATACCCCCTATTTCGCAGACGTATTGGATTCGTGGACCCAGCACCTGCGTGACGACAACGGCAATCCGGCCCGGCCCGGACAAGCCATTTATTGCTCCGGCTGCAATAATCCCTATACACCCGACAGTTTCAACGTGGGAAGCGACAAGGCTTATTTCACGGGCAAACACGTTCAGGAGGTGCTGGCCGGCGCCATGCCCGGCCTGCCGGTTCGCATACACTCGGAGAGCGGCCGGATCGATACCGGATACATGGCCCATATCGAGCTCAAGAACAGCCTCATGAGCCACCAGGGCTATCGCAACTACACGCAGTTCATGGAAGCCGAACTGGCTGCAATGCAGGACATGGGCTACAACATCGACCGGCGCAACTTCTTCGGCTATTCCATCTACGGCAACGGCCAGCAACTGGTCAACACCAACGGCTACTTCCTGCGCAACGACGCCGGCACCGCCTACGTGTCCGGCCAATACAACACCGCCGTCCTCGGCCTGGGCCTGCACATCTACGGCAGCTACAACACCGTTTACCAGCAGGCCGACCTGCTTACCAAGGGCCCCGGCGGCGCGGGCGTGCGCGTGGACGGCGTCGGCAACACGCTGGTCGTGCAGCCCGGCACCCGCATCTACGCCGACGGCCTGAACGGGCGCGGCATCATGTTCACCTACGGCAAGAACCATAACCTCGTTCAGCGCGGCGACGTGCAGGCCCTGGGCGAGCTAGGCGTCGGCGCGAGTTTCGACTTTGGCAACAACGCCATAGGAGATGAAGCCAGCTACCGGGGTTCATACATCTATTCGATCAGTGGGACACTCTTGCCCCCCCTCGACGAACTCAATGGCGCGCTCGTCGACAACTTCGACCTGACCGGCAGGCTGGCGGGCAGCGCCGCCGCCATCTATATCTCGCAGAACGCCCTGGTAAGCAACATCAACATCATGCGCGG
Source organism: Eoetvoesiella sp. (assembly GCF_035555955.1). NCBI lineage: Bacteria > Pseudomonadati > Pseudomonadota > Betaproteobacteria > Burkholderiales > Alcaligenaceae > Eoetvoesiella > Eoetvoesiella sp. The sequence continues at coordinate 30,865 of NZ_DATMGA010000070.1, forward strand.
CGCGCAGATCCAGGGCGATATCCACTCCGATTACAAAGAGCAGAACGGCAGCGGAGAGCAGCGCCTGACCTACATCACCTTCGGACAACTGGCCGACGGACAGGGCCGCGCCACGGGCCGGCCCGACCCGGACTTCGCCTTGCGCTACGACGGCAATATCCAGGGCATCGACAATCTGGTCGTCAACGCCAAGGGCGGACGCACCTCGCTGAACGGTTCGCAGGAACTCTACGGCGTCGTGGTCGACTCGGGCGCCACCTTGGGCGGCAACAGCACATATACCTTGAACGCCGACGGCGCCTTCGCCAACCACGGCACGGTCAGCCCAGGCAATTCCATCGGCACCATCGCCATCAACGGCGATTACGAGCAGTCCGCCACTGGCAATCTGCTCATGGAAGTCAACAACCACGGAGCCCATGACACTCTCATTGTCAGCGGCACGGCGGAACTGGACGGCACGCTGACCCTGGCCGCCGCTTCCGACTGGTATGCCACCGGCGCCACCTTGACCCTGGGCCTCGGCGACCTGGTGCAGGCCGGTTCCACCACCGGAACCTTCGTATCCCTGGGCAGCGTCATCGCGTCGCCGACCCTGCTCGCCACGGCAAGCACGCTGGGAGGCAACAACTATCAATTGAGCATTACGCGCCAGGGCAACGCCTACAGCCAATACGCCTCGAGCGACAATGCGCGCCAGGCCGGACGCGCGCTGGACGCCATCGCCGGCTATGCCGGACCCGGCATCCAGCCGCTCTACCAGACGCTGGACTTCTCGGCGCCAGACGGCAGCATCATCGCCGGCGCTCTGCCTCAGTTGTCGCCCGAAGCATACAGCGCCATGGCCGCCAGCTCGCTCAACCGCGAACGCCAGATCGCCGGCCAGATCAGCGCACGCGGCCAGGCCCTCCGGCGCGACGCGGCGGCCGACGGCCAATGGCGCGGCTTTGCCATTCCCTTTGGCGGAGGAACCAGCCAGAATCCACATGGCACGCTGATCGGCCAGAACGCCTCGAGCTACGGCGTGACCTTCGGCGCCGAAAAACTCGACAGCCAGCATCCCGACTGGTCATGGGGCGTATACGGCGCCGTCAGCGGCCAATCCGTCAATGTCAACGACGGCCTTCATGCATCGGGCCGCAGCACCGCCTTCAACCTGGGCCTGCAGGCCGGCTACGCGCCCGATCCCGCCTCCGGCCCCTATCTGTTCGGCCTGGGCCAGTTGGGCATCGAAGATGCCCACTTCACCCGGCGCCTGGCCATCGACAGCTACTCGGCCAAGAACCAGGCCGACTGGACGGCCCTGAACGGCACCCTGATGGCCGGCGGCGGCTATCGCTGGGCATTGAGCCGATCGTTTAGCCTGGGTCCGATGGCCACCTTGAACTACACCCGCCTGAACCGCCCCGGCCTGACCGAATCGGGCAACGACGCCAGCCGCCTGCGGCTTTCGTCCTCCCACTTCGATTCGCTGCAGTCGAGCATCGGCGTAAGCGCCAGCCTGAACCTGGCGCGGCCCAGCGGCGCACTGTTGACCGCCAATCTGCAGGCCACCTGGGATCGCGAGCTGCTGGACAACGACTATGTGCAGCAAGCCGCTTTCGCCGACTATCCGCAGGCCTCCTTCGCCAGCCGCAACAAGCTCGCCGGACGCGACGCCTTGGGCCTGGCCGCGGGCCTTACCTACCAGGTCGACAAGAACTTCACCGTGGGCGCCAACGTAAGCAGCCAATTGTTCCGGGCGGGCTATCAGTCCGTCTCGGGCAATCTCTCGCTTTCGCGGCGGTTCTAGGAACTCGGTCGATGGCTGCGCGGCAGGGTGGCGCGCAAAATGCCGCGCCCGACCCGCGCGGCCCAGGCTCCAAACGTAACCAGCCAGGCCGCAAGCGCTACATATAGAAACACTCTGGCGATGGGATCCAGAAAAGCGAACCCCATCGCCCTGCCCATTTGATGCGTGCTGGCCGCGTACATGCCCAACGGAAACACCGCGCCCCAATAAAGCGCGTCGTATTGCACGGGAAAGCGCCGGTAGCCGTGGCGCCATATTTCCAGCACCGCCAGCATCGGTATCCACCAAGTTCCCGTGGCCCAGTAGAAAATGGTGAATCCCTTCAGGAACGGCTCGAGCGAAGCCAGATAGGGAATCCGGCCCGCATGCAGAATCAGCATGGAGCCGGTCAACGCCGAAATGGCCATGGCGCCCATATTGATCCAGTACGGCGGCACCAGGTCTCCGGGTGAAAACCGGAAAAACGTATCGCGGTAGAAAATCAGCGACACCATCCAGATATACAGCATGCCGCCCCACAGCCACATCGACAGGGCGAAGAAGACCATTTCGATTTGCTGCGGCGGGCTTGCGTATGGCACGAGAAGCAGGCTCAACGAAGCCAGCGACTGGGTCGCCACCACCGCCAGCAGCCAGCCGCCATTGATGCCGCGCCGTAGCGACGGCTTGCCGGGCTTGATGATCAGGGCAATGAAAATGACGTAGGTCAGGCACACCCACAGGCCCAGCGCCACGCCCCACAACAGCCACGCCGCGCGCTCGTTGCCCGCCAGGGTAAGAAACTGCTCGCCAAGAATGCCCGAGGCGGCAACCGCCGTGAAGAACCCCCAGCCCCGCAGGTGATCGACGAGGTCGCCGCAAAACCGCCTGGGCCAGAACACGGCCCGCGTCACCATGAGCACCCACAACACGCCATACATTGCAATGTTCAAATGGAACAGCCCGCGCGCCAACGGCGCCATGCCCAGCATATCGGCAGCCAGCGACACAATGCCCGTGGCCATGACCATGCCGAAATACGCCGGCGACATGGCGGCCAGCGAAGCCTTGCCCGCTATTTTCCAGGCTGCTTCATGCCGCTTCATCGAGATCCCCCCCGCTGGTAATATGCCGCAGCTCTTCCAGCAGCTGCACGGCCGTGCGCGGCAAAGACCCCCTGCGGCGGCGGAACACATAGAAGTGCCGGCTGAGCTGGGCGCCCGGAATCGGCAGCGGCGCAATGGTGTTCACCTCGCGCTCGGCCTCGTACAAAGGCATGGGCAGGCTGCTGAGGAAATTGGCCCGCAGCACCAGGGCCTTGATCGTGACGATCGAGCGGGTTTCAACCACCACCTGCGGCGGCGGCATCCCCGCCCCGGCAAACAGCTGGTGCAGCTCTTCGCGCGGTTTGGTGCCGCGCGGCGGCAAAACCCAGCGCTCATGCCGCAGGTCGGCGAACGACAGGCCCTCCCGGCCCCAGAGGGGATGCCTGGTGGAGGCGACGATGCCGCTCAGGTCTTCCCAGCCCGAATCCGCCACCATGCTGATCTCGTCGGTTTCCTCTTGGGAAATGCCGATGGCCAGGTCGATTTCGTTCTTGATCAAGGCATCGGCCAGCACGTCGTCCACGCCCTCCATGATTTGAATCTGCAGGCCGGGCCAGCGCAGCAGCAGGCGCTCGATGGCGCGCGGCAGCGCCGCGCTGGCGACGCTGGCAATGGCGCCCACGCGTACCGTGCCCTTGCTCAGGCCCCGCAGCGCATCGATTTCGTCGAGAGCCAACGCCGATTCTTCCTTCAGCAATTTCGCATGCGGCAAAAGCGCCTCGCCGTAGGGCGTAAGCACCATACCCTTGGAGTGCCGCTCGAACAAAGGCACGCCGACCTTTTCTTCCAGTTGCCTGACGCTGCGGCTCAATGCTGGCTGCGTAATGTGCAGCGCCTGCGCCGCGCGCCCGAGGCTGCCGGCTTGAACAATGGCCAGGAAGGCCGTGAGCTGTCGAATATCCAAAGTCATGCCTTATTTTTATGACTTTAATCAAAAAAAGCAATATTCAAGCATGGTCAGGCCAAAGATAATTTTTCAAGCAAGATCAAAAAAACGGAGACACCATGCGCGATCAGCGATCCATCGCACCTGAAGCCCAGACTCAAGCCAACACAGTACGAACCGCCGTATTCAACCTGTTGCGGTCATTCGGCATCGACACCATTTTCGGCAATCCCGGCTCCACCGAATTGCCCATGTTCCGCGACTTCCCGGAAGACTTCCAGTACATACTGGGCCTGCAGGAATCGACTGTCGTCGGCATGGCCGACGGCTACGCCCTGGCCTCCCGCAACGCGGGATTCGTCAATCTGCACTCGGCGGTGGGCGTGGGCCATGCCATGGGCAATATCTTCACCGCCTATAAGAACTGCACGCCGCTGGTCATTACCGCCGGCCAGCAGGCGCGCTCCATCCTGCCTTACGAACCCTTCCTGTTTTCCCAGCAGGCGGCCGAATTGCCCAAGCCCTACGTCAAATGGAGCTGCGAGCCCGCAAGAGCCCAGGACGTGCCGGCCGCCATCGCGCGGGCCTACTACACCGCCATGCAGGCGCCGTGCGGCCCCGTGCTGGTGTCGGTGCCGGTCGACGACTGGGACGCGCCCGCCGAGCCCCTCCCGCCTCGCCGCGTCAGCCGCAGCATCAGCGCCGACCCGGAAGAACTGAAAATCGTCGCCGACGCGCTGCGGGCATGCGCCCGCCCGGCCATCGTCGTCGGCGCTGGCGTCGACCGCGACGGCGCCTGGAACCAGACCGTGCAATTGGCCGAACGACACAACGCGCTGGTCTGGGTGGCCCCGCTTTCGGGACGCTGCAGCTTTCCCGAAAGCCATCCGCTGTTTGCCGGCTTCCTGCCCGCCAGCCGCGAACGCATCGTCGACCTGCTGGTCGGCCACGACCTGGTCCTGGCATTGGGCGCCCCCGCGTTCACCTACCACGTGGAAGGCTTCGGCCCGCACATACCCGCCGGCTCGCAGCTGTTCCAATTGGTGGACGACCCCACGCAAGCCGCCTGGGCGCCGGTGGGGACGGCCGTGGTAACGGGCCTGCGGCACGGCATCGCGGCCCTGCTGGACGATTCGGCCGGCGTGCAGCGTCCCGCGCCCGCCGGGCGCCGCCCCGCGCCGCTGGTGGAAATCGGCGCCACCATCACACCGGCGCTGGTCATGCACACCCTGGCGCAGCTGCGTCCCCGGGACAGCATCGTCGTCGAAGAATCGCCCAGCAGCCGCACCATCATGCAGGCCCACCTGCCCATCGACCGCCCCGAAAGCTTTTACGCCTGCAGCAGCGGCGGCCTTGGCTACGCCATGCCGGCGTCGGTGGGCGTGGCGCTGGCCAAAAAGGACCGCAAGGTCATTGCCCTGGTGGGCGACGGTTCCACCATGTACGCCACCCAGGCCCTTTGGAGCGCGGCGCAGCTGAAACTGCCCATCACCTTCATCGTTCTCAACAACAGCCGCTACGAAGCGCTGAACAGCTTCGCCCCCGTGTTCGAACTGGACAAGCCCGTCGGCACCGACCTGCCCGGCCTGGATTTCGTGACCATCGCCAAGGGCCATGGCTGCGCGGCCCAGCGCGTATCGCAGCCGGCCGGCCTGAAAGCCGCGCTGCAAGCCGCCCTGGACAGCCATGAACCGACACTGCTGGAGATCATCGTCGACTGAAAAAGCAGCACCCCGCCGGAAAAGCAATATACCGATCCATAAACAAAGGAGACAACCATGCCGGAAAGCCGATTCAATTTCCAATCCGAACTTTCGGACAATGTACGCAACCGCTTCTACATCGACGGCCAGTGGACGGCGCCCAGCACGGCGCAGAAGCTCAGCCTGGTTTCACCCGTCACCGAAGAACTAATGCTGCAGGTTCCGGAGGCTTCGGCCACCGAAGTCGACCTGGCTGTCAAAGCGGCCCGCAAGGCTTTCGACGAAGGCCCCTGGCCGCACTTGGCGCCGCAGGAACGCGGCGCATACCTGCGCAAGATCGCCAGCGAAATGCGCAAGCGTGAATCCCTGTTCGCCCGGGTGTGGAACGCCCAGGTCGGCGCGCCCATTTCGTTCGCCACCTATCTGGTTCCCACCGCCATCGCCCTGTTCGAATACTATGCCGGGCTGGCCGAGACCCACGAATTCACGGAAGAACGGCAGTACGGCGACGGCGCGGTGGCGCGCGTGGCGCACGAGCCGGTGGGCGTGGTGGGCCTCATCACCCCCTGGAACGCACCATTGATCCTCCTGTCGTACAAACTGGCCGCCGCGCTGGCCGCCGGATGCACGGTCGTTTCCAAGCCCTCGCCCGAAACACCCCTGGACGCCCTGCTGCTGGCCGAGTGCATCGACGCGGCGGGACTGCCTGCCGGTGTCGTGAATATCCTGCCCGCGGGGCGGGAAGTGGGCGACTATCTCATCCACAGGCCCGAATTCGACAAGATCAGCTTCACCGGCAGCACGGCGGCGGGCAAGGCCATCGCGGCCGCCTGCTCCGAACGCATCGCCCGGGTCAACCTCGAGCTTGGCGGAAAATCGGCGGCCATCGTCCTGGACGACGCCGACATCGGCTCGGCCATCCAGACCATCGTGCCGTTCTCCATGCCGTTCAGCGGACAAATCTGCTTCTCGCTGACTCGCGTCCTGGTTTCCAGGAAAAACATGGACGCCTTCCTCGAGGCCTTCGTGGCCGCGGTGGAATCCGTCAATGTCGGCGACCCCGCCAAACCCGAAACGCAGATAGGCCCCCTGGCCACCCGGCGCCAGTTCGATCGCGTCATGGGCTATATCGACAAGGGCGTCAAGGAGGGCGCCGTGCTGAAAACCGGCGGCAAGGCCGTCGACACGCAAGAGCGCGGCTATTATGTGCAGCCCACGGTGTTCGCCAACGTCGACCCCGGCATGACCATTGCCCGCGAGGAAATCTTCGGCCCGGTCGTCTGCGTCATTCCCTACGAGGACGAAGAAGACGCCATCCGCATCGCCAACGACTCCAGCTACGGGCTTAGCGGCGCCGTATTCACGCGGGATGCCGAACGCGGCTACAAGATGGCGCGCCGCATCCGCACCGGCAACGTCTCGGTGAACGGGCTGGTGGTGGATCCGGGTATTCCGTTCGGCGGCTACAAGCAATCGGGCGTCGGCCGCCAGGGCGGCGTGGAAGGCCTGAAAGCCTATCTGGAATGCAAGGCCGTCTATATGCCGGCCTGAGCCAAACGACAAGCGGGCGAAAAACAAAACCAATGCCCGCTCCTTGCAACACATGGAGACAAACACATGACTGTTCAAAACATCGCAATTCAAGGCGGCATTCAGCAAACGCCGCGGGCCGGCATCTCGAAAGCCAACCAGCGCATGCTGCTTTCGTGCTTCCTGGGCACCACCATCGAATGGTACGACTTCCTGATCTACGGGTTCCTGGCGCCGCTGGTCTTCAACAAGCTGTTCTTCCCCGAGTACAGTTCCTTCGCGGGCACGATCGCCGTCTTCGGCATCTTCGCCGTCGGCTTCGCCGCCCGTCCCCTGGGCGGCATGTTCTTCGGCCACTTCGGCGACCGGCTGGGCCGCAAGCCCATCCTCATCGCCACGCTCAGCCTCATGGGTCTCAGCACGACCGCCATCGGCTTCACGCCAACCCACCTCCAGATCGGCATCGCCGCTCCCGTCATTCTCGTCGTCTTGCGCTTCCTGCAGGGCTTCGCTCTTGGCGGCGAATCGGCCACCGGGCCGCTGCTGGCGACCGAAAGCGCCCCCGACGGCAAGCGGGGACTGTTCGCGGCCTTCGTGCAGTCGGGCGCGGCGGCCGGCACGGTGCTCGGCGCCCTGGCCGCGTTTGCCGTGGCCATATTGCCCAACGAGCAATTGCTGTCCTGGGGCTGGCGCATTCCCTTCATCGCCAGCGCCATCATCTTCGCCATCGGCTTCTATGTGCGCATGAAGGTCGAGGAATCGCCGGTATTCCTGGCCGCCATCAAGGACACCGCCCCCGAAAAAATCCCCCTGGCCAAGGTGTTCCGCCACCAGAAGCGCCCCACCCTGGTCGTGCTGCTATGTGCCATGGCCGAGTCCTCCACGTTCTACTTCACGTCCATATTCGGCCTGTCCTACGGAGTTTCCACCCTTCACCTGGATCGCGGCACGCTGCTGGCCGGCGTGGTCATCGGCAATGTCATCGGCATCGCCACCAACCCGCTGTTCGGCTGCCTGTCCGACAAAATCGGCCGCAAGCCGCTGGTGTTCGGCTCGTATGCCCTGTCGGCGCTGTATGTCCTGTTCATTTTCTTCCCGCTGCTGGCCACCGCCAACCACGCCGTCATCCTGATCGCCATGGCCATTCCGGGCGCCATCCTGCAGCCCATGTCCCTGGCCGTCACCGGCAGCTTCTATCCGGAACAGTTCAACGACGCCAAGCTCAGGCTGAGCGGTGTTTCGGTGGGCCGGCAGTTCGGCACCATTCTCGGCGGCGGGCTCATGCCCATGATCGCCACCGCCCTGCTGGCATTCGGCGGCGGCGCCCTGACCTGGGCCGTCGCCTATTTCGTACTGATCTGCATCGTGGCCTGCAGCGCCGTGTTCAGCACCCGCGAGACCTCGCACGGCACGCTGCAGTAGCCTCCGCGCCGAAGCGGGTGGACGACGTTCGCCCGCTTCGATCGACGCATACCTTGGCAACAACGGCACCTTACCAGAGCAAGGGGCCGCCGGCCCGCCATCAATGCTGCAATTGCGCCAGGGAGTCCGGTGCCGAGTCCGTCGACACCATGTTGCGGCGGGCGAACGACACGGTGACAGCGGCCAGGAACAGCGCAGCCGCCAAGGCGAAGAAAGTGTATTTCGGTGCGGGATGGATGCTGTGCAGAACCCCGATCAGGAACGGCCCCAGTATTCCCCCAACCCGGTTCAGTGCGATGGCGACTCCGACCCCGGTGCCTCTTACCTCGGTCTGATAAGACATGGCCTGGAAGTTGTTCATGACGGCCTGAGCCCCGAACAGGAAGAATCCCGTCGCCGCGACCAGCCCGATAATGACCCACTGGTTTGAATACATGCCCAGGCAAATCATCGCAACGCCCGCAAACACATAGCCGACGGCCATGGAAATTGCGCGGCTGTTGATGCGGTCCGCGAGCCAGGCGCAGGCCAGGGCATTTCGAACTCGGCGGCCGCGCAGCGCTCGGTGTCTCCACGCAAGGCCAGGTACCGGATCGACTCGGGAAACCACGCCTATGCGGCCACGACAAGGCACAGGACGCCAACGACGTAGATCCATTCCCAACCGTATCTCTGGCCCAGGGCGATGCCGATGACGCCGGCAAAGATCCCGCACGCAGCTGCGCCCGCCGTCGGCGCCGACCAGATAGCGCCCACGCACGGTGCGCTTGGCCGAGGCCGCAAGATCCGTAACCAGCGCGGCGACTTCGTGGCCATCATCAGTGAACCATTCGAGCCGGGTGCTGACGCAAATCGGCACGCTGGACTTCGCGATGGGCCCCTTTCCCTCGCAGGCGCTCAGCAAGGAATTCAACATCGAGCCCGTTTTCACAGGAACCCAAACCGTGGTCGGCCGGCGCAATCACCCCCTTTGCGGCGCCAGCTCCCTGGCCGATCTCGTCGACGCCGAGTGGATATTGACGGGCGCCGCCGGTCCCCGGGCTACGGAATTCGAACAGCAGTTCCGGAACAACGGCCTGCCCATTCCCCGCGCCGATGTGAAATGCGAATCGCTGCTTGCCCTGGTTTCCCTGCTTTCAAGCAGCGACCTGCTGGCCTTTCTGCCCGAACAATGGGCCGGCTCCCCACTGACATCGCACGCGCTAAGCGAAATACGCGTGCGCGAAAATATCAGCGCGCCAAGAATCTGCCTGATCCGCCGCGAGGGCCTGCCGCTGACGCCCGCCGCCGAGGCATTCGCCAATGCCCTCATCCGCGAAGCCGGCCAGCTGCGCTGATGGCGACAGGCGGTGCACAACCGGGCCTTTGTTCCTCAAAGCGCCGTCAGATATTCCAGCGATCCGCCGTGGCGGCCAAATGCATTCTTAGCGTGTCGAACTCGTTCTGCAGGCGGTGCAGCAGCATCACGTAGCCTCCCAGTTGCGGCGGCGCCGGATCCGCCATTTGCCCGGACGCAGCGACAGCGTCTTCCTGGAGGCGGGCAACGGTGCCGAACCTTAGTGCGCGCGCCATGCCGATCAGCATATCGTGCAGGCGGCGATTCTCGCCGGCCAGTTGCTGCTGCATGAACATGCGGGCCTCGTCGTCCCCGGCCTGCGGACGCATGGCGGCAAGCACCTCGAGCAAGCTGATGCCGACCCGCAAACCATGCTGGATTTCCTCAAGCTGCGCCGCCGACACCTTGATTTCGCGGGCAACCCACGGCATCAGCGTACGCAGTTGCACCAATTGAGCGCTCAACCGCACCAGAGCCGCTTGCAGCTCGCCCTTTTCGACAAAGGCCGGCGTGACGATCAGGGCATATGTCCTGGCGCAGCCGCGCAACACATCCGCCAACTTGTAGCGCCACGAATACGTGGCATGCAGCGGAAAGGCGAAGGAAAACAGCAAGGCAATGGCTATGCCCACCAGAACGTCGACCGAACGCCAGAGGCCATCGGCCATGGGGCTGTCGCCATGGCCCGCGACGATCAGGATGGTGATTGCGGAAAGCAGGGCAATATACCCGCCTTTGCCGATGGCATGATATGCGCAGAACCCGCAGGCGACCAGGATAAGCAGATAGCTGAGCAGCGGCTGGTGCAAATACGATTGCTGCAATATCACCAGCAACCCGATCGCCGCCCCGATCAATGTGCCGAAAGCGCGCTCGGCCGCCTTGCGCCGGATATTGCCGTGATGCTGCAGGCCTCCGATGACAACCAGCACGGTGATCGAAGCCCATTCTCCATGCGGCAGATTTATGCCGGTGGTCAAGGCGATGGACGCAAGCAAACCCAGCGCAACCCTGACCGCGTGAAGCAGATTCGCATGCCGGTAGCGGCGCGCGGGGTCCTGCACCTGGCGGAGCATGCCCCGCCATATCGACAGGATACGGGAAAACAGTGGGTGGATCATAGACAGGCACCGGCGCCAAACGGGACTCCAGTCTACCGCAGCCCCCGGGCGCGCTAAAATCAGACCCATGCACATACTTGGCTCAACCCTGATTCGGCCAGAGCCACCCCTATGAGGAAATAGCGCCATGACGACAGACACCCCAACCATCGACCAACAACCCGCCCACAACGCCATGGCGCCGGACGACACTCCGGAACTGCGCAAGCTTTACGCGGATTTCGAGTCGTTGCACCTGATGCCTCTGTGGACCCAGCTGGGCACCCTCATGCCCCGCCACCCCGCACCGGAAGCCGTGCCGCATGTCTGGAAATGGTCGCAACTGTATCCGCTGGCGCAGCGGTCCGGCGATCTCGTTCCCGTGGGCCGCGGCGGCGAACGCCGCGCCATCGGGCTTGCCAACCCGGGCCTGGGCGGGCGCCCCTACATCAGCCCCACCTTGTGGGCCGCCATCCAGTACCTTGGACCCAAGGAAACCGCCCCCGAACACCGCCATGCTCAAAACGCCTTCCGCTTCGTGGTCGAGGGCGAAGGCGTCTGGACCGTGGTCAACGGCGACCCCGTGCGCATGAGCCGCGGCGACTTCCTGCTCACCCCGGGCTGGCACTTCCACGGCCACCAGAACATCACCGACCATCCCATGGCCTGGATCGACGGGCTCGACATCCCCTTCTCCTACCAGAACGATGTCGGCTTCTTCGAATTCGGCTCGGAAAAGCTTTCCGACGAAACCACGCCCGACTATTCCCGCGGAGAGCGCCTGTGGTGTCATCCCGGCCTGCGCCCGCTTTCGGGCCTGCAGGACACCATCAGCTCGCCCATCGGCGCCTACCGCTGGGAACACACCGATCGCGCCCTCGCCGAACAGCTGCGGCTCGAAGATGAAGGCCACCCGGGCGTCGCCGAGCCCGGGCACGCCGCTGTCCGCTACGTCAACCCCACTACTGGCGGCGACGTCATGTCCACCATCCGCGCCGAATTCCATCGCCTGCGCGCCGGCGCCACCACGGCCGTGCGCCGCGAGGTCGGTTCCACCGTATTCCAGGTGTTCGAAGGACGCGGCTCCGTCGTGCTCAACGGCGTCGAGCACAAGCTCGACATCGGCGACATGTTCGTCATTCCTTCGTGGGTCTCGTGGTCGCTGCAGGCGGAAACCCAGTTCGACCTGTTCCGCTTCTCCGACGCCCCCATCATGGAACGCCTGAACTTCGCCCGCACCCAGATCGGCTGATCGCCGGCGCCAACCGCGTCGGCGGCAAAAAACCAACGGGCTCGTATTTTGTACGAGCCCGTTTTTATTGCGCTTGCGGTGTGTGGATCAGACGAATTCGTCCACGTTGCCGCCCAGCATGCCGTTGGGCGAGCGGCTGGAAGAGGAGCTTGCCAACGCCTCGGACACGCTTTGCGCCGAAGCGCCGACCGTGCTTTCGGCCTGCTCGGCCTGCAACTGCGCAAGCTGGGCCTGCAGCATGGTGATTTGCGCCTGGATGAGCTGGGCCTGCTCCTGGCTGGCCTGCGACGAGTCCTTCTGCACGCTGGCCAGCTTTTTCTCGAGCGCGCTGATCTGTTTTTGCAGTGCCGCTATTTGCGAACTGTTGTCGCCGCCCGCATTGCCCACCGACGACGCCGCGGCCGAACTGATTGCCGATACCATTTCATGTTTCCTTGCTGTATGCATGACGAGGCATGCCTCTGGGCCGGAAGGAGCCCTCCGGCCGGGAACCGCGTAAAGCCGGCCGGAACAAGGAAGCGCGCCGTTCGACTTTACAGCTTGAACAGGTTTACGGCATTGGTTCGCCCAATCTTTAGCCGGTCGGCCTCGCTGATGGATGCCGCATCGAACCAGTTCGCCGCATGGTCGATGTTCTCGAACGGCCAATCCGTGGAGAACAGGATGCGGTCGGCGCCGATTTCGAGAATGGCGTCGATGAGGGTTTGGGTGCGGAAATTCCCGGAAGTCGTCAGATAGAAGTTTTCCTGGAAGTACTCGGCGAACGTGCGTTTGGCCGGGTAAGCCTTGGGCGCGTCGGTCCAGCCATTGCGGTTGTCGATGCGCCACATGCTGTACGGCAGGCCCTCGCCCATATGGCCCAGGATGATCCGCAGGCGCGGATAGCGGTCGAACAGACCCGAGCCCATCAGGCGCAAGGCATGAACGGCCGTTTCCTGGCCGAACGCCCAGGTCGGACCCAGCAGCCAGGGATGCCCCTCGTAGATTCTGGCCCGCGACAGAAGCGGATTGCGGGGATGCAGGTAAAACGGCACGTCCAATTCTTGCACGGTCTTCCAGAAACCGTCGAACTGCGGGGCATCGTAATACACCACGTTCTCGGGGGTATCCACTTGCGAGAAGCCATTGACCAGCGTGCCGCGGAACCCCAGGTCCTTGACGCAGCGCTCCAGTTCGCGGGTGGCCCGTTCCGGATCCTGCAAGGGCAGCGCCGCCAGACCCTGGAATCGGTCGGGGCGCTTGGCCACCTGCTCGGCCAGAAAATCATTGGCCCGCGTGGCGATCTCGCACGCCTTGGCCGTGTCGTGTATGGCCTGAACCGCTGGCGCGTTCAGCGAAAGCAGCATCATTTCCATGCCGTATTCGTCCATCAGCCGCAAACGGTATTCCTGAATGTCGAGCAAACGCTTGCTCAGCTCTTGCCAACTGTTATCCGGAAGGAACCCGGCCGAATCGTTCAATGTTTCGGGAATGGCAAAGTGTTCCTCCAGACCTATTTTTCCTTGCATGACCAGATCTCCTCTAAGTTCGGATAGTGCTACCAAAGTTTTGGGCGGATACCGCTGCCGGATTCCGCCGCCGCAATAAAAACCGGATGCTAATACTGCCCCTTGGGCTCCAGGCCAAGCATTTGCTGGCCCACCATGGACGATACCGCGTCCCAGTTGAGGCTTATGTGCTTGGCGATGGCGTTGCCGTCGCGCCAGAACCGCTGGATAGGCTGATCCAGCGCCAGCCCGTTCCCGCCCACATTGTCGAACACCGCGTTGATGGCATCGCGGGCCATGCGCGCGGCGAAGGCGTGATCGCGCCGATTGCGGATCCGGGTTGCAACGTCGATGGCATGCCCTGCCGCCGCCATCTGCTCGACCTGCGCCGTGTCGCGATAGATGAGCAGGCGAGCGGCATCCAGCAGGGCCGTCGCTTCCGCCACCCGGGACTGGACCGGGAAGAACTCGCGCAGCTTGCCGCCCCCGCCCGCCACGGCGCCGCGCGTCACCCGAACGCCCGCTATATGCATGAACTCGTCGATGGCGCCTTGCGCGGCGCCCAGGATGGGCGCCACCAGGCATACCGGCACGGCCGAAAGAAACGGTATCCGGTATACCGGATTGTCGTTGGTCAAGGAACCTGGCGGGTTATTCGACGAAGCCTGGGCGAAGGTCAGTTTGCGATGGGCCGGCACGAACACCGGCTTTTCGATCCACACCGTCTTGGAGCCCGTGCCCGCCTGGCCGGCGGTAAACCAGTCGTCGTCGATCTCCCAGTCGGACCTGGGCACCAGCAGGAAGCCGGCATGCTTTTCCGGAATCTCGTCGTCCGGCGGGAAGAACACGCCAATGAACGCCCACGAGGAATTATCGATATTGGACGACCAATGCCATTTGCCCGACACCAGGTAGCCGCCGTCGACCTTCTGGGCGTCGGTCACCGGCGCATAGGAGCCGCACAAGATGGCGTCCGGATTCTCGCCCCAGACATCCTCCTGCGCCTGCAGGGGGCAAGTGCCCAGCAGCCACTGGTGCACCATGCCCAGCGAGCAGCCCCAGGACGACGAGGGGCAGCCCCGGGCCAGTTCGCTGATGATGTCGATGAAAGGGGTGAAACCGTACTCGTACCCGCCGAACCGGGACGGCTGCATCAACCGGAAGAAGCCCGCCTCGCGGAACAAGGACGTGGTGTGCTCGGACACACGGCGCTCCGCCTCTGTGCGGCGCGCGTTTTCCTTCAGGTAGCCATCGGCCAGATCACGCGCCCGGCCCAACAGCGCCGCACACTCGGGGGCGCCCGGAGCGGACGTGCGCCGCGCCGGCGTATCAAACCATGCCGCTTCCGGAGGAGTGAAATCGCAGGTTTCTGAGTGATTCATGGGTTGCCTCGATGTTTTTAGGAATGACTCTGTCCAGCTAATCTAGTCCTTTTTATTTGTATTTTCAAATAAAAATTGCAGTTTCATCGTAAATTCAGTGTAAACCCTGAAAGATTCGAATAGGTGCTTCCATTACGCTACAGCCACTGTAAACCCTTTTATTCTCAATGCACTGCACCATTTACTCGGACAAGGGTAAACCCCATGAAACAAAGCCATGACTCTTGCCTTGCTTTGGAATAAACTAAAAAAACAAGTTGCGTAATCAATAAATATTTATCTTGCAGTACTCAAGGTGTCATCGCCTTGGCCACTGGAAACCACGGAGAAAGCCATGACTCCAGCAACGCATGCGGCAGCGCCCCCGCCTCCCCACGTCCACAGCGGCGATACGGCGGCCATCCACCACGACCCGCGCGACCTGCGCAACGCCCTGGGAAAATTCGCAACCGGCGTCTGCGTCATCACCACCCGCGGACCGGACGGCAAGCTCGAGGGCCTGACGGCAAACTCCTTTTGCTCGATCTCGCTCGATCCCCCCATCGTGTTGTGGAGCCTGCGCAAAGACGCCGGCAGCCTGTCCACTTTCAAAGAGGCCTCCCACTTCTGCATCAATGTCCTGCACGCGCGCCAGGTCGGCATGTCCCGGCACTTCTGCAGCCCCCAATTGAACAAATTCGACGGCGTGGCGGACGAATTCACCGAAGGCCTGCAGGGCATACCCGCGCTCAAGAACGCCCTCGCCACCTTCGAATGCGAACAGCTCGAACACCATTCCGTCGGCGACCACATTGTTTTTTACGGCGCGGTAAAGCGGTACACCTATTCGCAAGCCACGCCGCTGGCGTTCCACTCGGGCGCCTATACAACCGTACAACCCTTGTCGGATTGACCGGCTGGCCGGGCGACGCAATCATTTTTATATCGATCAAATTTATATGTATTTTCAAATAAATTTATCAAGACAATTTCATCCAGGCAAAACTCTTCAATCAACTTAATTTTCAATATTTTCATTAATTTAATTAGGAAATTCATTACCAAAACCTTTGAAACGGTCTAAGTAAATTCCCCAATAAAATTTCATTTACAAATAAACAACTAGCCAATAGCATCTATAGATACAAGAAAAAAAGTCGTGCATGCCACTGCGGATCCTTCCATCACCAGCCGCGGCGGCCCAATAAACGCAACGCATTTTTTGCGGAATATCCGCTCAAGGAGACCAACATGTTGAAGGCAATAACAACCGCACTGTTCGGCCTGGCTCTCGTGCAAGGCACGGCCCATGCCGACGACTCCATCAAGATCGGCTTCATCGCCAGCCTGTCGGGCAGCCAGGCAGTACTCGGAAGAGACCTGCTCGATGGCTTCAATCTTGGCCTCAAATCGCTGGGCGGCAAGCTGGGCGGGCATGCCGCCGAGGTCATCGTCATGGACGACCAGGGCAAGCCCGACGTCGGCGCCCAGGCGGCGCAAAAGCTCGTCGAGCGCGACCGCGTTCCCATCGTGACCGGCATCAACCTTTCCAACGTGCTGCTCGCCGCCGTGCCCAAGGTGCTCGATGCCGGCAAAATCTATATCAGCCTCAATGCAGGGCCATCCGAACTGGCGGGCCGCGACTGCTCGCCCCATTTCTTCAGCATCGCGCACCAGAACGACACCGGGCCCGAAACCCTGGGCCTCTACCTGAACAGCATCGACGTCAAAAACCTGTACATCATGTCGGCCAACTTCGCCGCGGGCAAAGACATGGTCGCCGGGCTCAAGCGCACCTATAAGGGCAAGGTCGACGCCACGGTCTACACGCAATTCGGGCAGCTCGATTATTCGGCCGAACTGGCCAAGCTGCGCAGCGTCAACCCCAAGGCCTTGTTCACGTTCTATCCAGGCGGCATGGGCGTCAACTTCTCCAAGCAAATGGATCAGGCTGGCCTGAAAGGCAAGATCCCCGTGTATTCCTCCTTCCTGCCCGACCAGGACTCCCTGCCCGCCATGGGCGACGCCGCGCTGGGCATGGAATCCACCGGCTACTGGAGCGTCAAGCTCGACAACCCCCTGAACAAACAATTCGTGGCCGACTTCGAAAAAGCCTACAACCGAATCCCTTCGACCCGGGCCGCCGTAGGCTACGACGGCGCGCGCATCATCGATGCGGCCCTGAAGGAAAACGGCGGCAAATTCGGCTCGGCGGACGCCTTCGCCAAGGCCATGCACAGCATCGACTTCAAGTCCGTACGCGGCAGCCTGAAGTTCAACACCAACAACTTCCCTATCCAGAACTTCTACCTGTTCAAGGTCGAAAAGAACGACAAGGGCCAGTTGGTGAATGCCGTGGTCAAGACCGTCGCCACCGCCTACGCCGATTCCTACGTAGGCCAGTGCAAAATGCCGAAGGCCAAGCCCTAAACCTCAATGCGAACAGATAGCGAACCGATATCATGACCCTATCCCTGTTCATCGAACAAGCGCTCAATGGCCTGCAATTCGGGGTCATGCTGTTCCTGATCGCCGCGGGGTTCACACTGGTGTTCGGCATCATGAACCTGGTGAACCTTGCGCACGGCTCCTTCTACATGATCGGGGCCTACCTGTTCGCGACCATCCTGCAAAGAGTCGGCGCATTCTGGGTCAGCGTGGCGCTGGCGGTCGTCCTTACCGGATTCGTCGGCGCCCTGCTCGAACGCGTGGCGCTCAAGCCCTTCTATCGCCGACCCTATCTGGATCAGGTGCTGGCAACGCTGGGGCTCATCCTGTTCTTCAACGAGCTTACCCGCATCATCTGGGGGGCCCAGCCGCTCAGCGTCCCGCTGCCCGCGGCGCTGGCCACCTCGGTGCCCATCATCGGCAGCCTTTCCTATCCCACCATCAGGCTCGTCATCCTGGCCATCGGCGTCCTCGTCGCACTGCTTCTTTATCTTATCGTCGCCAAAACGCGCATGGGCATGCTGGTGCGGGCCGGCGCCAGCAACCGCACCTTCATCGGCGCGCTGGGCATCAACGTCAATACCGTTTTCTCCTGCGCGTTCAGCGTCGGCGCGGCGCTTGCCGGCCTGGCCGGCGCCCTGGCCGCCCCCATACTGGCCGTCGAGGCGGGCATGGGCGAAAGCGTGCTTATCTTCGCGCTCATCGTCGTGGTCATCGGCGGCATCGGGTCGTTTCGCGGCGCCTTCGCGGCCGCCATCCTGGTCGGCCTCATCGACACCTTCGGCCGCCTGCTGCTCTCGCCGCTGCTCGGCGACATTTCCGTATACCTGCTGATGGCGGTCATCCTGTCATGGCGCCCTCAAGGCCTGTTCCCCGCCAATGGATAAGTCGATGCAACCACCACCTCCCAAGCCATCGAGCCGGTTCGCCGCCATTCCCCGAATTCCGCCGGGAATCCTTCTTGCCGTCATAACCCTGGTTCTCGCGCTGTTCCCCGTCGTGGCGTACTACATCGACACCCCGTTCTATGTAACGCTGCTCACGCGCATCATGATCTTCGCCATCATCGCCATAAGCCTGGGCTTCATCCTGGGGTTCGCGGGGCTGGTGTGCTTCGGCCAGGCCGCCTTTGCGGGAATCGGCGCCTACGTGGTCCTCATCATGTCCGACCACGTCCGGAACGGCGTGCCGCTCCTTACCTGGCCCTTCACCATACCCAGCAGCGCCAGCGCGTTCATCACCTGGCCGGCGGCCATGCTCGTCTCCGCGCTCGCGGCCCTGGTCATCGGCCTTATCGCCCTGCGCACCCGGGGCGTGTATTTCATCATGCTGACCCTGGCCTTCGCCCAGATGATCTACTTCTTCTTCGTCAACCTGGACGCCTACGGCGGCGAAGACGGCATGCGGCTGCACGACCGCTCCAGCACGGCGGGGCTGCTCAACCTGGACAACCATGTCGTCTTCTACTACGTTACCTTCGTCATCCTGGCGCTTGTCTATATTTTCCTGCGACGACTGGTGGACTCGCGCTTCGGGCTCGTCCTGCGCGGCAACCGGCAAAACGAACGCAGAATGGCCGCGCTGGGCTTTTCATGCTTCAAATACAGGCTCACGGCCTTCGTCATCTCGGGCGCCATCGCCGGTCTGGCCGGCGCGCTCATGATCAACCACGGCAAGTTCATCAGCCCGGCCTTCATGCACTGGGTCCGTTCCAGCGACATCATCGCCATGGTGGTCCTTGGGGGAACCGGCAACCTCATGGGCCCGGTGTTGGGCGCGGCGGCAATCCTTGGGCTCGAAGACGTACTGTCCAGCTACACCGAACACTGGCAAATCGTATACGGCCCGCTGCTGCTCATCTGCGTTCTCTTCGCACGGCGTGGGCTGTACGGCATTCTTACCGGACGCGGGGGCGACAATGACTGACCTTCTGCGCGTAGACAACCTGTCCAAGCGCTTCGGCGGCCTGCTGGCCAGCAATGCGCTCAACCTTCAGGTAACCCAGGGCGAAACCCACGCCCTCATCGGCCCCAACGGCGCCGGCAAATCCACCCTCATGAACCAGCTGTCGGGCGAAATCGCCCCCAGCGAAGGCAATATCTTCTTCAAAGGCCAAAACATCACCAGTCTGCCCGTGTACGAACGCACGGCGCTGGGTATCGCGCGCTCCTACCAGCTTACGACCATCTTCAACGGCTTTTCGGCCCTGGAAAACGTCATGCTGGCGGTCCAGGCCCACCAGGGGCACAGCTTCCACTTCTGGTCCAGTGCCCGCAAAGAGCAGCGGCTGCGGGAACCCGCCGCCGAGCTGCTCGCCCGCGTCGGCCTGCAGGAACGGGCCAATGTCGTGGCAGGCGGCCTGGCCCACGGCGAGCAGCGGCAGCTCGAACTCGCCATGGCCCTGGCCTCCGAGCCCGAACTGCTGTTGCTGGACGAGCCCCTGGCCGGCATGGGCGTCGAAGACAGCCTCCAGATCATCCAGCTGCTGGAAGCGCTTAAAAAGGATCACACCATCCTGCTCATCGAGCACGACATGAACGCCATTTTCAGTCTCGCCGACCGGGTATCCGTCCTGGTGTATGGCACCGTCATTGCAACAGGCTCGGTCGACGAAATCCGGGCCAACGCCGAAGTCCAGAAAGCCTATCTGGGCACGAAACAGGAAGGGCAAAGGTTCCAGCATGCTTAAAGTCGAAGACCTGCAATCGGGCTATGGCAGAAGCCGCGTGCTGTTCGGCATTTCCCTGGCGGTGGAACGGGGCGAGGTCGTCACCATGCTGGGCCGCAACGGCATGGGCAAGACCACGACCATCCACACAATGATGGGCATCGTCCAGCCCACAGCCGGAAGCGTGCTGTTCGACGGGCAGCCCATAACCGGCCTGCCGCCCTACCGTATCTGCCGCCTGGGCATCGGGCTGGTGCCCGAAGGGCGGCACGTCACGCCCAATCTCACCGTCGAGGAAAACCTCGTCGCCACGGCGCGCGGGCCCGGCCCCTGGAACCTCGCGGAAGCCTACCGCATGTTCCCGCGCCTGCACGAACGCCGGCGCTTCATGGGCGGGCAGCTTTCGGGCGGCGAGCAGCAAATGCTGGCCATTTCCCGAGCGCTGCTCACCAACCCGCGGCTGCTCATCCTGGACGAAGCCACCGAGGGGCTCGCCCCCCTCATCCGCGAGGAAATATGGCAATGCATCTGGGAGCTCAAAAAGAAAGGCCAGTCCATACTCATCATCGACAAGAACATCGACGCGCTGACGCAAATCGCCGACCGTCACTACATTATCGAAAAAGGACAAGTCATCTGGCACGGAACCAGCGAACAACTGCAGTCGCACCCCGAACTCAGCCAACGGCACCTGAGCGTTTGAATCCCGGCGCCGCCGCCGGGCCCGGCGCCATATCGTCGGGATGCCGGTAAAATCCGGAGCAGGCTGAAATTTTATAAGACCACCAACGCATGAAAACCGACAGCGAATTCAAGCTAGACGAATACGCCCTTGAAAAGGCCGTGCCCTATTTGCTCAATCGGGCCGGCGTACGCATCGGCGAAACGTTTTCCAAAGAGCTGGTCAAATTCAACCTGACCCTGCCCATGTACCGGGTGCTGGCTTCGCTGCTGCGCATCGACGCCCAGCGCATGACCCACTTGGCCGAATACACGTCCATCGACATCTCCACCCTCTCCCGGCTCATCGCAGCCATGGAAAGAAAAAAGCTGGTGCGCCGTCAGCCCGGCGAAACAGACCGAAGGTCGGTTCACGTGGTACTGGAGGAAGCCGGCAGAGATCTGGGCATGCGCGTCGCCCCGCTTGCCGACCTGTACGAAAGGGTGGCCCTTTCAAATATTTCGGCCGACGAAATCGCCACGCTGAAGCGCCTGCTCGTGCAAATCTACGACAATATCGGCTCCCTGGGCCGCCCCTGAGCCGGCATCGCCTGAAATACGGGTCCGCCACAACCATCAACGAACACGGCCGGCAGTTGCTAGAATGGGTGTAAATACATAAACACCATCAGGGGCGAGACATGGCTGCCAAAGTATTCCTGGACTACGACCAAGAAGCGCTGGATCGGGCGTTCGATCAACAAGCATGGGCGTCCAACGGCGCCGAAACCCTCGAACACTACAAAACCCTGGGCGAGCAGGCGCGGGCCAGCCTTCCTTGCCGGCTGAACCTCCAGTACGGCGCCGGCCCCGACGAATTCCTGGATTTGTTCCCCGCCGGCCCGGCACCCGCCCCCGTGCATATCCACATCCATGGCGGCGGCTGGCGCCTGCAACGCAAGGAAGATGCCTCGCACGCCGCGCCCGCGATCACGCAGGCCGGCATGCATTACGTCGCGCCCGACTTCAGCGCCCTGCCCGGCCGGCGGCTGCCCGAAGTCGTCGACCAATCGGCCCGGGCCGTGGCCTGGATCCACCAGCATGCCCAGGCACTGAACATCGACCCCGACCGCATCTTCATTTCAGGCCATTCATCCGGCGGGCATGTATGCGCCGTGCTCCTGACACTGGACTGGTCAAAATACGGCCTGCCGCCGGACGTCATAAAGGGCGGCCTGTGCATCAGCGGCATGTACGACATGGAGCCAGTGCTGCTGAGCGCGCGGCGTTCGTATGTCGAGCTCGACCCCCAGGAGGCACGCGCGCTCAGCCCCGTGGCAACGCATGCGGCCATCTCTTGCCCGGTAAGCATTGCCTACGCCCAGAACGACAGCCCCGAATTCATCCGCCAGGCCCGGCAATTCGCCGACGCCCTGACGGGCGCCCGGCTACCTTGCGAGCTGATCCAGGTTCCCAATACCAACCATTACGAAATCATCGGCCGGCTGGCATCGCTTGCGCAAACATGCCGCGCATTCGAGGCGGGCTTCGCCAACGCCGCAAGGCCCTGACCCAACCCACCACATTTCCGGAGCACTCACCATGGCACGCCTGCGGCATTTTGCAATTTGCGTCAACGACCTCGAAGCAGCGGCCCGCTTCTACCAAACGGTCTTCGGACTGGAGCGCGTCGGCGAAGAAATCCTGGACATCGGCTCGGGCATCTACCTGAGCGACGGCGTCGTCAACCTGGCCCTGCTCAAGGGCACCCCCGGCGCAAGCAGCAGCGACTTCGTCGGCGCGCATCACTTCGGCTTCATCGTCGACGATACCGAAGCCATGAGAAAAGCCATCGAAGAAAACGGCGGCTCGTTCTTCTTCAGCCTTGGCGACCCGGCCAAGCAGAATTTCGAACTCAAGTTCAAGGACCCCGACGGCATCATCTTCGACATTTCCGGCAAGGGGTGGCAGGGCACCGGCAAGACATAGCCGGGCCCACGGACATCTCTGCGACCGATACGCCTGCCGGCCTAAGAACCGCTAATCACGCCGCGCTGTATCTGGTCGCGCTCGATCGACTCGAACAGCGCCTTGAAGTTGCCTTCGCCGAAGCCGTCGTCGCCCTTGCGCTGGATGAACTCGAAGAAAACCGGGCCCAGCAGGGTCTGGGAAAAGATTTGCAGCAGCAGGCGCCGGTTGCCCGGTTCGCTGCTGCCATCCAGCAAAATGCCCCGCATGCGCAGGTCGTCGACCGATTCGCCGTGACCCGGCAGGCGGTCTTCCAGCATTTCGTAATACGTGTCGGGCGGCGCCTTCATCAGCTCGACACCCGCCTTGCGCAAGCTGTCAACGGTGGCGAACAGATTGTCGGTGAGCATTGCAATATGCTGAATACCTTCGCCGTTGAACTGCATGAGGAACTCTTCGATCTGGCCGCCCCCGCCCGCCTCCTCGTTCAGTGGAATGCGGATCTTGCCGTCGGGCGCCGTCATGGCCCGCGAAGTCAGGCCGGTGTATTCACCCTTGATATCGAAGTAGCGGATTTCCCTGAAATTGAAGATCTTCTCGTAGAAGCCCGCCCAATAGCTCATCCGGCCACGATACACATTATGCGTAAGATGATCGATGACCTTGAGCCCGTGTCCGACTGGATGGTGGTCGACGCCCTCGATGAACTCGAAATCGATGTCGTAGATGGCCTTGCCTTCGGCAAACCGGTCGATAAGATAAAGCGGCGCCCCGCCTATTCCCTTGATGGCCGGCAGGCGCAGTTCCATGGGGCCGGTCGGCAGGTCCAGCGCCTGCGCCCCCAGCTCAAGCGCGCGGGCATAGGCCTTGTGCGCATCCTTCACCCGGAACGCCATGCCACAGGCCGAGGGGCCGTGCTCGGCCGCAAAATACGAGGCCACGCTTTTCGGTTCGTTATTGATGATGAAGTTGATCCCGCCCTGGCGGTACAGCGTAACGTCCTTGGAACGATGCACGGCGACCTTGGAAAAGCCCAGCCGCTCGAACACCGGCTCCAGGATATTGGGAGTCGGAGAGGCGAATTCGACGAACTCGAAGCCCATCAAACCCATCGGGTTTTCAAATAAATCGGCCATTGCAATTCCTTTGTTAAATATAATCACCATCAAAGCAGCCGCCTTCCCGCGCCTCCTCTCGTACCACCGGCCTGAAATGCCTGACCCAGGTGCCTGGCTGTATATACAGCCCCAGCAAGGCCTTCCATTGAGGGTATACCGCCGACTCCCGAAACCCTTCGATATGATGGGATAAGGACTCCCATTCAACTACCAGCGCATAATGGCGGGCCGCCTCAAGACATTTTGTCAGACAATGCGAGCGATATCCAGGCGCATTTTCAAGCAACACCACAGCTTCGGAAAACGCCGACTCGAAGCGCTCGGCAATGCCTTCGTCATCTTTCAATACAAGCAGCGCCAACTCGAAAACACCGCCTTCTTGATGCGACTCTCCCAGAGTAAAACCAGGCGCCCTAAAAATTTTTTTTCGCTTATTCTTGACACCCAGGCTCATTCAACTATCCGGCCGGTTTTCAAATAATACAGCGCAAACAGTAGGTAAGCCGTTCCCCAGATCAACTCGCTTCGATTCGCGTAAGCCTTGGGCTGATTGAAACACCCTTCAAGAAGAATACCGGCCGGCTTGTTATCATTGCCGTCCTGATTCGTCACATAATTCAACAGCCCATCGATAAAGGACTCGGTAAGATCTGAGACCTCCTTCGCCTCGCGCGGCAATGGCTGCAATATGGAAATCCGCGCCAACTGCTCGGCAACAATCGCCGCTGCCGATGTATCCAACGGCACTTTCTGCGGTGATTCCTTTATCTTGGGATCCTTGAAATCCCATGGCGGAATCCGATGCTCATTCGAATTGGAAATCCAATAACCCAGCAATTTTTTCCCCATCGCCAGATAACGTGGTTCACGAAGCTCTTCCCAGGCGCGCAAGTAGCCGGCAATCGCCCAGGCCTGCCCGCGAGACCAGCAACTGTCGTCATGCGCACCGAGCAGCGTATAGTGCCTCAGTTTTTTACCAGTTCGGGCATCGTAGTCTATGAACTCAAGCGTAGAGCCATCATCAAGGACAAAGTCACGAATGGACAGGTCAAGATGCTTACGCGCACCTTCGATAAATGTACTGTCCCCGGTTTCCTTGTACGCCCACCAGTCGAGAATCAGATTGGGATGAACATTGTCAATACAGACCTTGTCCCGCCCAGAAATAGTCGTGGAGCGAACCTGAACCTGAGTGCCGATGGGCATGGCCCCATTGGACGCCATGGCCATGGATCGGACAGAGTAGGCTCCCGCCAACGCCAACGTACGAAACCTGGACTCGCCAGTCCACGCATATTGTCTCGCAGCGGAATAATAAAATCGATGGGCGCGGAACATGTCGTCACGCTCGAGATACTGACGCAACCTCTCCGTACGCGCGGCCGACTCATCAAGCAGATCCTGCCTACCAAGTAGCTCGCCCGCAATACGCAAACACTCTACCCAATGGCCCCCACACCAATCGCCATCGGAAGTTGTATCCCAAACACCCTGCTCTGGGTCGCTATGATATGGCCATTCATCACCAATGGCGCTTCTTATGCTCAAAACACGATCGCATAGATTGTCGAGCGCGCTTTGCCAACTTTCTTTGAATTCCATCGCATTGTCCTCAACGCTATTGAGCCTGGATTATCTGAAACTTCCCGTCCTTGACCTGAACCATGACCCTGGCCTGGCTGTTGAAGCCATTATGATCTGTTGGTGACATCGAGACTACGCCATTGCTAACCGGAAGATTTTTTATGCTCTCGAGCGAGTCACGCAAAGCCGCACGGAATTTGGCCGTTCCTGGAGTTGCCTTTGCAAGCGCCGACGGAGCGGCTGCTTTCAACAGCAACGCAGCATCCCATAAATGCGCCGCGAAGTTCGTGCGCGTATTGACACCATACTTCCCTTCATACGCACGCACGAATGCCATCGCCTGGGCCTTGCCGGGAAATGCATCGGGAAGCTGTTCTGCCACAACAATAGGGAAGGCTGGCATGATTGCACCTTCGGCGGCCTTTCCAGCCATACGGATGAAATCGGGCGTGGCAGTCGCGTGCGTATGATATATAGGCCCTTTATAGCCTCGGTCAACGATTGCCAATTGAGGCACTGCCGCCGCTGCGGAAGTCGCACCCACAACCACCGCATCGGGTTTGGCGGCGACCACCTTCAGGGCTTGCGACAGCACCGACGTATCGGTACGGTTGAACCGCTCGACGGCCACAATACGGATATTCGCCGCCTTTGCCGCTTTGCTGATCGCCTGAAGCCAGGTCTCACCCAGCGAATCGGAAAAACCGATAAAGCCTATGGTTTTGCCACCATTTGCCTTGATACGCTCGACAACGCCATCCGCGGCAATCTGGAACGACCACGGAGACTTGAAGCTCCATTTTTCCTGCTCCGGCGGCAAGTCGAATGCGGCCAGACCAATATGCGGTGTTTGCGTCTCCAATGCCACCCCGGCGACGGCAATGGTTCCTGGTGTCGCCGTAGAACCGATCAAAAGGTCGACTTTGTCCTCGAAAACCAATTTCTTCGCGTTCTTCACCGCATTCGTCGGGTCGGTTCCATCATCGAGAACGATATATCGTACCTTTTCCCCTCCTATCTCCGTCGGGAGGAGAGGCACCGTATTTTTCTGGGGCAAACCCGCTGATGCCGCCGGGCCTGTCAAAGCAAGCGTAATGCCCACCTTTATATCAGCATGAGCTACGGTAACCGTTGCAAGCGCTAGAACTGCAATCGCCGCTGACTGCTTGAAAAATTCCATCTTGTCTCCTCGGTGGGTTTATTATCAATCCAATTACTTTCATTTGTAAGTATATTATCGAGCTTCGAAGAAAGTTGCAAGCATCGTTTCGCAACGATCAGGAACACATTACGCTTACAATCGCCCTACCCCATTCCACCGTATAAAGACCACTATGGTTCCAAAAAAAGACAGAAATCGCCGTACCGAATTGGCACCTCAAAGCGAGGCGAGCCACCAGCTTGATGAGTTGAAGCTCGACGACTATCTCCCTTATCAATTCTCGGTGTTGTCCGGCTACCTTAGTCAAGTTTTGATGAGCCAATACGGCGAACCATTCAACCTAACAATCCCAGAATGGAGGGTCGTTGCCTTTCTTGGCAACAAAGTCGGTCTGTCGGCAGGAGAGATTTCCGAAAGCACCAGACTGGACGAGGTAGCCATCCACCGAGCCGTGAAGTGCCTGCTTAAGAAAGGCCTTCTGACTCGTACGATCGCGAACGATGATAAGCGGCGCAAGCCGCTTGCCTTGACCAAACAGGGCCAGCGGGTTTTTCTAGCCATAACACCGCTTGCCCTGGAACTCGAAAGAGACATGCTGAATTGCCTTAGCAGCCGCGAAGCGGCGGCGCTAAGAAAAATCATGGCGAAACTGAAAAAAGATTTTCTAGGTGGCTAGCGCGCTATCTCGGCGGCCCGAACGGCTATATGCGCGGCCTTTGCCCGGGAGCTTTCGACACTTACCGGCGGGCCCGCGGGCGGCGGCATAGCGCCCAGGCGCAAATCAGCACGGGCACGCCCAGCCCGATCCAGGCCACCCCATCATGCCAGCCGTCGCCCAGCAACCCCGCGACCAGCCCGACAAGAGTCATCACAGCCAGCGCCGCAGGCCAGCGGAATATGCGGCCATAGCCCCGCGCAGGCGGCCTCACGACAATGCCCCTTTGTGCACACGGCCCGCGCCCGCAGCCAGGGCCACCGCGCGGGGCTTGCGCAGCCACAAATACAAACCGCTGCCCAGCACCACAATAGTAATCAGATCCAGCAGCGCCCAGAGTATCTTCATGGGCATGCCGCCGTAATCGCCGAAGTGCAGGGGCTGGGACATATAAAGCGTATTCAGGTACCAGGGCGGCGGCACGCTGCCGACCACCTTGCCGGTAAGCGCATCGGCCAGCACGGGTTGATACAGCCGCGACGTCAGCGGAGTATTGCCCCGCATGTAAATCGCGTAATGATGCGGCGTGCTGCTTATCGTGCCCGGAAACGCCACGAAGCTGATGGTCATGCCCGGTTCAGCGGCCTGCGCCGCCTTGGCGGCAAGCTCGAGCGACGCCAGGGCATCGGGGGAAGGCGGCTTGCCGTCCTTGTACTGCGCCAGCCACGGCGCAAGATGCGTGCTCTGCCAATAGCCGACCAGCGGCACGGACAAAGTATTGACTACCCCTGTCAGGCCGACCACCAGCGCCCAGCCCAGCGTGACAATGCCCAGCACATTGTGCAGATCCAGCCACCGGACGCGCGCCGAGCGCCCGCTGCGTACCGTGCCGAACTCCAGCTTGCGCATGAACGGGGCATACAGAACCACCCCCGACACGAGGGCCAGAACAAGCAGCAACCCCATGAAGCCCAGAAACAGCATGCCCGGCACGCCGGCGAACAAGTCGATGTGCAGGCGCGTCATCCAGAACATGAAGCCCTGGTTGAAATCGGGAGCGCCCAATAGCCTGGCGGTGCGGGCATCGACCAACGCCACGTCGAAACGCTCGGTTTCGTTCAGCTTGTCAGCCAGCGATACGTACCAGAACGTATCGTCGTCCGGCTCCTGGCTAAGGTACAGCACTGGCTTGCCCGGAAAACGCGCCTTGGCCGTTTCCAGCACCTTGTCGATACTGGCCCGCGGCGTATCCGCCGGCATTTGCGGAGCTTCCACTTCCGTTCCCAGCAAATGGCCGATCTCATGATGAAAAATCAGCGGCAAGCCGGTCAGGCACAACAGCAGCATGAAAACGGTGCAGACCAGGCTGCTCCATTTATGCAGCCAAGCCCAGTATCGCAAGGTGGCGGTCTTCATATCGAGCCTTCAGCCGGCGGGCCTAGAAGCGCATGGTGGCGTTGAGGCTGATGCTGCGCGCGTCGCCCGCCTTGATGTAGTCGGCATACTGATACATCCAGTACTTCTTGTCGGCGACGTTGTTCACCGCAAGGCGAAACGTCGTGTCGTAGCCGCTGATCTGCGTGTCGTAGGTCGCGCCGACGTCGACAATCGTATACCCGCCCACCTTGATATCGTTGGTGGGCCGCAGCATGGTGCTGCCGGTGTATTTGGCATCGGCCGAAATCTTCAGGCCGGAAAGCTGCGGAACGCGATACGAAATCCGGGCCGCTGCCACGAACTTCGGCGCTCCCGCCACACGGTTGCCGATATTGGCCGCGCCCCGCTTATATTCGGAATCCAGCAGCATTACGCTGCCGCCCACGTTCCAGTTGGAACCCAGGCGGGCCGACGCCCCCAGTTCCGCCCCTTGGTAGGTCGACAAGCCGTCCTGCACGAGCTCATTGGCGGCATTGGCATACTCCGCCTTCCTCTCGATGCGGAACAATGCCGCGGTCGCCGCCCAGCGTTCGTTCTCCGTCTTCACGCCGACTTCGTATTGCCGGCTTTTCAAGGGGTTGAGCTGCGCCCCGTAGTTGGCGTAGCCGATGCCCACCGAAGTGCCCTGCTCCAGCGATTCAACGTAGCTCGCGTACGCCATGGTTTGCGGCGCAAGCTTGTACATCAAGGCCACGGTCGGCGTAACCACGCCGTTCTTCTTGTATGACGAGTATTCAGCACCGGCGGCGGTAAAGGCCTTTTGATCGTAATTGGTATAGCGCAGGCCGCCCAGCACCGACCAGCGATCCGTCAATTGCACCGTATCGCTGGCGAAGATGGCTTTCTGGGTAATCTCGGCGCCGCGATACAGGCCCAGGCTGTTTACGGTGCCGACGCTGTAGAAGGAATTGGTGTTTTGCGTCCACAACGAACCCGTTCCCAGCTTCCCCGGATAGCCGCCGTTCGCATAATTGCCCAGGCTATAGTCGTTTTTCTGTTCCTGCCACGATACGCCGATCACGACATCATGCTTGAGCGAACCGGTCTGGAATCGGCCTTGCGCCATCGCCTGCCACAGATTGAATTGGTAGGCTTCGCCGTAATCCGAGCGGGCGTCATCGTAATTGCCCAGGTCGTCCTGCAAATACAGCACCTCTTCGTTGCGCCGCGTCTTGGTGGACGATTGGCTGTAGCTGGTGCTCAACGTCCACTCCGGCGAAATCTCGTATTTCAGCCCCGTGGAATAGAACCGGAAGGCATTGTCGGAATACGTGCCATTGCCCACCAGGCGCCCATTGTCGTTGCGCACCGGCGAAGGCAGGTTCTGCCCCGCCAGTTCCGAGGTGGTGATGGTGGGCTCGGTGTCGGAAGCCTTTCTGTCCTGGTAAATGCTCTGGAAATCCCAGGTCAGCTTGTCCATAAGCTTGGCATCCAGCGCCAGTGAAATCGAATCCCGCTTCAGCCGGCCGTCGTTGTTGGTGGCGCCCTCCTCGTGCGTGGCATTGAGCCGGTAGCCGAACCGGCCATCGTTGCCCGCGCGCCCGCCCAGATCCACGCTTTCGCGCCACAGGCTCTTCGAGGTGTACCCCAACGTCACGGCGCGCACCGGCTCGTTCGTGGGTTTCTTGGTAACGTAATTGACCAGGCCGCCCGGTGCGCCAAAGCCGTACATGAAGCCCGATGCCCCCTTGAGCAGGTCGATCCGCTCGAATTGCTCGTAGGGCAGCGTGGTGACGTAGCTGATGAACGGCTTGCCGTCGATGCGAAAGGAGTTCTGCCAGTCCAGGTCCAGACCGCGCACGGTCAGGTAGCTGGCCCAGGCGCCGCTCGCGGCGCTGTTGTCGGAGACCGAGGCGTCCAGCATGAAGACATCGCCCAGCTTGTTCACCTGGCGGGATTCGATGTCGGCGCTGGTCACGACCGACGACGAGAACGGCGTCTCGAGTTGGCTGCGGCTGCCCAGCGCGCCGCTATCCACCGGCGCCTGAAGATGCTGCAGTGTGTCGTCCACGGCCGTGCCGGTAACCGTCACGGACGGCAGTTGCGTTACGGACTTTGCGGCTGAATCCGCACTTTGCGCCCAAGCAGCCTGCCCCGCGCCCAGGCCCGCCGCGACCACCACCGCCAGCGGCGTGCGCGTCAATATGGACAGACCTTTCCCTACGTTTCTTCTTGCAGCCGGCATAAAAATCCTGATCGAGTAGATAATTTCGGTCAGGATTATAAATTAATATCGAGAATGCAACTAATTCTTATTGATAATAAGGTTACGTGCGTGGCCTTTCACAACCCCGATGAGCCCGGCGCAGGCCCCGGCGCCGCAACGGCCTCCCGCCGCAACAACTCGCGCTTGCGATCCACCCCCCAACGGTAGCCTGAAAGCTGCCCATCGCGCCGCACAACGCGATGGCAGGGAATGGCGACGGCAATGCGGTTGGCCGCGCAGGCCCCCGCAACCGCCCGCACGGCCCTGGGCGCGCCGATGCGTTCGGCGATCTCGGCATAGCTTGCCGTAACCCCGGGTGGAATTTCACGCAGCGCCTGCCAGACCCGCTCCTGGAAGGCGGTGCCCCGCACGTCCAGCGGCAAATCCAGACCTATCGACGGCGCTTCGACAAACCCCACGACCCGGGCCATCAACTGCTCGAAGCCCGCGTCGCCGCCAATCAGTTGCGCCCTGGGGAATTGATCCTGCAGGCTGCGCACCAACGCATCCGGATCCTCGCCCAGCAAAATGGCGCAAATGCCCCGCTGGCTCTGGGCGGCCAGGATGGCGCCCAGCGAACACTGACCCACCGCGAACCGGATCACCGCGCCCGTGCCGCCAGCCCGGTAATCGCGCGCTCGCATGCCCAGCAGCCGTTCCGAGGCCTCGTAGAACCGGCTGTTGGAATTGAACCCCGCGCCATAGATCGCATCCGTAACAGAGGCCCCCGCCACGCTCAACTCCTCACGCAGCTTGCGGGCCCGGTAGGCCGAGGCATAGGCCTTGGGCGTCAGCCCCGTTTCCGCCTTGAACACACGATGAAAATGAAAAGGGCTCATGCCGGCCAAGGCCGCCAGCTCGTCCAGATTCGGCGGAGTCTGGGCGGATTCGATCAGCCGGCAGGCCCGCGCCACGAGCTCCGCCCGCCCCGGGCCTTCGCCGGCCCCAGCCTCCCCGGCACGGCGGCTGGGACGATAGCCCGCCGCCTCGGCGCCCTCGGCCGTGTCGAAGAACTCCACGTTCTCGCGCTTTGGCAAACGCGCGGACGAGCCCGGACGACAATACACACCGGTGGTCCGCACCGCATAAACAAAACAACCGTCCGCCGCCGCATCACGCCGCTGGACGGCCCGCCAACGAGCTTCGTCCGTCGAGTATTCCGCAGAAATCAAAACGCTGGTATTCATGGCTGCCATCCCGAAAACTTGATCCATGGCGACAGCTTAAACCCGAATCCCATCGCAAAGAATCCGATTCTTGCGGTGGAATTTTTTAAGAATCGAATACAGCTCACTCAGCCATACGCTGCAGCGCTTCCAGTTCCAATTCATCGAAACCCGCCGCACGCCGGGCATCGAGGTTGAATGGCCCGCGCAGGCGCGGCGCTCGATACTGCCTGGCCATTGCTTCGTATGTGTCCAGGGCGTCACGCCGCTGTTGCAGGCAAAGCCATTTGTACCAACGATTACCAATGGCCACATGGCCGACCTCATCGCGCAGAATAATGTCCAGTATGGCCGCGCTTTCGTTATCGCCCGCCTGAGCAAGACGATGCCGTATCTGCGGCGAGACATCCAGGCCGCGCGCCTCCAGCGTACGCGGCACCAGGGCCAGCCGCGCCAACAAATCACTCTGCGTCTTTTCAGACATTTCCCACAAGCCATTGTGAGCGGGAAAATCCCCATAAACATGGCCCAATGCCTGTAAACGGCGTGAAAGCAGATCAAAATGCGTCGCTTCTTCGAACGCCACCACGCACCAGTCCTGGTAGAACGCCTCCGGCATGCCAGGGAAACGCCACATGATGTCCAGCGCCAGGTTAATGGCGTTGAATTCAATGTGCGCCAACGCATGCAACAGCACGACCCGGCCTTCTATCGTCGACATGGTGCGGCGCGGCACACTTGCGGGCGCAATGAGTTCAGGGCGCGCAGGCCTGCCCGGAATGCCGGGCGGAACATCCAGGCGCACATCGACATCTATGTTCACCAAAGCGCGCAACGACCAAACCGCCGCGCATTTTGCCTCGGCATCTTGCAATGCCAAGGCATCGAGCGCCCGTCGGCGCAGTTCCCCTTTGTTTTCCATCGTGCAAGATCTTTCCATTTTTCGGCACGCGGCATCCGCTTCTTTTTCGCTAAGTTAGCATACTAAGAACCCGAACCCTCCGCATCCAGCATCGCCCCTATCTTTCGGCGTACCCATGTGGCGCCCACATCGCACACCCCCGAGAGCTCGGTCTTGACGTTCGCATATTGCTCCAGCAGCGGCTCGATCTGCTCAAGCGCAAAGACGTCCTCCTCGCGCGTGTCTTCGACGGCTTTTTTAAGCCACGCATCGAATTGCACCGACTCTGTATGGAAATTGCGGCAGATGCCGCTGAAGTCGTGCGAAGTCGTGGCGGTTTCAGGGGTAACGCCATGAAGATGATTGGAGATCCCCAGCAATGTACGCTCGCCCTTGGAGGCGCTGGTATAAAAATGGAAAAACGTAATAACCAGACCCGGTCCCAGGAATTCGGAACCCAACTCGATATCCATGGCGCCCTCGAAACCAGGGAACCCTTCGCGGATATAAGGCATTGCCGGCGCCTGGTCCAGCAGCCAGCGGTAAACGGCGATAGGTTCTTCACGCACCTGGTTGGGCGGCGCTTCCGCCGCATCGGGCGCGGAAATTGTCTTGCCATGCAGATAGCCGATATGGCTGAGATCCATGACGTTGTCGATAATCAATTGCCCGCGCGCCTTGATGGGCGTAATACCGTTAGGCACCAGCCGCCAGCCGGGCAGATCGATGCCGGCACGATCCAGCGCAGGTAAAAGCGACAAATCAGCCTTGTCCGCATCACCCATCCATATCCATATCAGGCCGCCTCGCTCCACGACAGCGTAAGTACGCTGCTTGAATGCCTTCGGCGCATTGCCCTGGGCGGGGATCTTCGTGCACCGCCCCTCGCAATTCAGGGTGTAGCCATGATACGAACACTGTATGGAGTCGCCGACCAAAGCGCCGTTTTTCAATGGATAGTGCCTGTGCGGGCACAACCCCCACATCGCCACCGGCGTTCCGTCCTGCTTACGATACAGAACAACGGGATCATCCAGAAACGTCCGCTGCAAAGGCTCCCGGCCGACCTCTTCGGCCCAGGCGGCCATATACCACGCATTTCGTACGTACTTTTGTCCAGCTTTATATGGATACATAACTGAAGCCCTTCTAAAAGCATTGTGACCCTGCCGCGCGACGCATCAACCGCCTCGAACGTTCTGCTCCATGAGCGAGGCCATGACCCGTCGCGCCCTGACCGCCGCGCCGTCGCTTTGCAGCAGCACCGATTCGGGCTGCCGGCCATCCGGCAACTCCATATACCTTTGTTGCGCCTCGATAATGGGCTTGTCCTCGGTGAAGAACGCGCTTTGCACCATGCTTTGGAATTTCTCGCCGAACTCGGCTTCGTCGCGGCGGAATGTTCTTGCCATTTTCCAGAAGTAATGGCTGCGGTTCTTGCTTATAGGGGTAATAAGATGCGCCGCCAGGGTATTCACCCCTTCTTCCTTGCTACCGCCGAGCCGTGTCCCTCCAACTTCCACACAGATGGACGAAGGCGGATTCCACGTCGTGTTGGACCACATGTCTATGGTGTCCCCCGGCGGCTTCCCGCTGAAGGCATTCCGGATAAGCACGGTTGGCGGCTCACTGGGACGCTGGTTGAATGCGTGGACGGTATTGCCCTCTTGTTCGACCGAAAACTTCACCCGTTGATTGGCCCCGGGGTTGGCGAGGTTCGGATGCAGGAACTCGGCATGGCTCAAATCGAGCAGATTGTCCGAAACCAGGGTGTAGTTGGCATCCAGTTGCATATAGCCTTCGGCATAGGCGTACTTGCCGGGCTCGTCCAGAAAGCCGAAGTTGACAATCCGCGCCGGATCGGGCCCGGCATCGCCAAACCACATCCAGACGATACCGTTGCGCTCAGCCAGCGGGAACACGCGCGCCCTGGCCTTGGCGGGTATGGCGCCATTTCCGATCGGGTTTTTTACACAGGCGCCGGTTTTATCGAATTGCAGACCATGGTACGGACACTGCACGACATCGCCGAAGCGCTTTCCGCTATGCAGCGGCGCAAAACGGTGGGGGCAACGGTCGGAAAGGGCGACAGGCTCCCCGTCCTGGGTACGGTACATCAGAACCGGCTCGTCGAGCAGGGTTCTGACCATCAGTGCCTGGGTCAGCTCGTGGCTCCAGGCGGCGGCATACCACTGGTTCGGAAGGTACTCCATGTTGATCTCCTTTGGTCTCTGTTTCAGCCGTCTTGCCCGGTCGAGCGCCCCTTTGCGGGCCATTGCCGAGCCGGCAGCAGGCGGGCCCGGCACTCTCCGAAGCCGATGGACACGAATCCTTTTTGGGCCGCCCTGGCGGTAAGAATGATTTCATCGTCGTCGGCAAGCCAAAGGCGGCTTTCTCCGTTGGCCAACATGAAGGGCACGCGCCCCGCTTCGGTTTTTTCCGTCAGGCAGGCCATGCTGGCCGGGCTCGGCCCCGACACCGTACCGCTGCCCAAAAGATCGCCGGCCTGCAGGTTGCAGCCGTTGCTGGCGTGGTGGGTCAGCATTTGCGGGAACGTCCAATACAAATGGTCCAGATGAGTATCGACGATGCGCTCGGGCGGCTGGCCGGCCCGGCGCATGCTCGGAGTATGCAGGCAGGCTTGCAATGCAAGGTTCAACCGACCCTGGGCCGTATGCCGTGCGGAAGCCAGATAGGCCAGCGGCGCCGGGTCGCCCGCCGGGGCGGCTTTGCGAAATGGCGCCAACGCCTCTTCGGTGACGATCCAGGGCGAAATCGTCGTGCCGAAGCTTTTACCCAGGAACGGCCCCAGCATTTGCTCCCACCACTGGACCTGCTTGCTGGACCAGTCGTTCAACAGGCAATAGCCAAAAATATGCGAGGGGGCGTCGTCCAGCGGAACCGGCTTGCCCAGTTCGTTGCCCTGCCCGACAAAGGCGGCCAGCTCCAGCTCGAAATCCAGGGCTTGCGCCGCGCCGAAACAGACCTGGCCGTCGGCCCCGCGCCACTGGCCGTGGGGCCGTTGCACATGGTGACCGCTTACGCGTATGGAAGAGGCGCGGCCATGATAAGCCACGGGCAGGCTTTTGAATACCGGGGGCAAAGGCACCTCCAGGCCCTTGAAGCGGCCATGGCGTTCAGTGTGGTACGCGGAAGTCAAGAAGTCGGTATAGTCGCCGATTCGGCAAGGCAGGTGCATCTGCACGTCGCTTGCGCGAACAAGCACCCGTCCGCGCCAATCCGGTGTGGCGATTGCCTGGCTGTGCTGCCCGTCCAGCAAGCGGAAGGCCGCGTTGCGCAACGCCTGCGCCACGGATTTGCCTGCGGCCATCAATGGGTTGAGCGCACGGCTTTCCACGCAGGCGCGCAACAAGGAGGAAAGCCTCTCGTCGGGAATAAGCCGCATCTCAGCGCACTCGGCCAGATCAAGCACCTGGTCGCCGATGGCGATGCCAGGACGCGGCGCCAAAGAACCATCCCGGGAAAACAGGCCTACAGGCAGGTTTTGCAAAGGGAAATCCTGCTCCGGGACATTGGCGGACTCGACCCAGCTTCTCCGCTGCGGATCGTGCGTTTCATTGATCACGTCAGCCCTCCTGCCTGCGCTTGATCCAGGCCCGCAGTTTCTGGTGCGCCGTATCGCGGGCGTGTTCCAGAAAACCGGGATCGCCTACGGGGGTGGTGAGCTCCAGCCGCAACCCATTCGGGTCGAAGACATAAATGGACTTGACGAAATGATGGTCCGTCACGCCGACAACCTCGTAGCCCGCCCCGGCCAGACGTTGGGACGCCATCTGCAATTCGGCCTCCGTATCCACCTGGACGGCGATATGGTTGACCCAGCTTGGCGTATTTGGAGACGGCAGGGCTTTTTCATTGTCGCCCAGATCAAAAAACGCAATGCACGAACCATCGGCCATTTCAAAAAAAATATGCACGTAAGGGCAGTATTCGCCGGTACTGGGCACGTTATCGGCCTGGATGACGTGAACCAGCGGCAGACCCAGCAGGTCTTCGTAAAAGTGCCGGGTTTCTTCCGCATCCCGGCATCGGTATGCGAAGTGATGCAGTTGCTTGATGCGGATTGGCGCAGAATTGATGGGCATTTGATTATCGTTCCGGTTATGGCCATTTATTGCGCGACGTAGCGCCACTTGCCATCTTCGATACGCACCATGACCTGGCTGCGCGCATCGGCGCCGTTGTGATCGGCGGGCGTCATGTTGTAGACCCCTTGCGTCAGGACCAGCTCGTGAGTGTGCTCGAGCGCATCGCGCAAAGCGGCCCGGAACGCGGGAGTTCCCGGTTGGGCCGTTTTCGGCACCCGCTTGGCCGCATCTTCCAGCAGCAGAAGAGTGTCCCAGGCGCAGCCGCCGAACAGCGAACGGCTGCCCGGCCCATACTTGGCCTCGTAAAGGTCGACATAGCGTTTTCCGGTTACCTTCGTCGGATTGCCGTCGGGAAGCTGCTCGGCAACCAGGAACGGCGAAACCGGCATGTACGTGCCGTTCAATGCCTTGCCCCCCAGCCGGAGGAAGTCGTTGCCGGCGACCGCTTGCGTTTGGAAAATCATGCCGTCGTAGCCGCGGCTCTTGAGCTCCAGCTGCGGCATCACCGCGGGGCTGCCGGCGGCAACGATCAGTATGGCGTCGGGCTTGGCATGGATAAGCTTCATGGCCTGCGACACGAAGCTGGTGTCGGCTGCGCCAAAACGCTCTACGCGAACCAAATCAATACCCGCTTTCCCAACGGTTTTCTGTGCAATGTCGACAAAAGTTTGCCCATAGGCGTTGCTCATGGCCACAATAGCCAGGCTTTTTTTGCCCTGCTTTTTCATGGTGTCGTAGATCATGCCTAGAGGAATTTCCTCGGGGGGCGGCATTTTGAACGCCCACTTGCGTATGTCGTCCTGCGGATTCACGATGGCGCCGCCGCCGGCAATGGAGATAAGCGGAGTATGGGTTTCGGCGGCGACCTGCAAGGCCGCCAGCGTGGTGGGCGTCACCGAGGCTCCGATCAGGACGTCGACGTTTTTCTCGGTAACGAGCTTTCGGGCGGCGGCGGTGGTCTTGGATGGGTCGGAGGCATCGTCCAGGATGGTGAGGTTCACCTTATGGCCGGCTATGTGTTTTGAC
Source organism: Eoetvoesiella sp. (assembly GCF_035555955.1). Classification (NCBI taxonomy): domain Bacteria; kingdom Pseudomonadati; phylum Pseudomonadota; class Betaproteobacteria; order Burkholderiales; family Alcaligenaceae; genus Eoetvoesiella; species Eoetvoesiella sp. Next base: position 68,927 of record NZ_DATMGA010000070.1, read on the forward strand.
CATAATACAATGGAGTCGCGCTCGGGAATGCCTGCGGACGCCGCCGGTCCCGTCAACGAAACAATGACCCCCACATTGATGTCGGCATTGGCCTGCGTAATTGCCATCATGGTGGTGAATCCCAGCATCAGCTTGAATAACAGTCGCATTGCCTCTCCTTTAAAAATTACTTTTTTATCCATAATGGATAAAAACAGTCTATTTTTTATTGTCAGGCAAGTCAACGATATTTACTGCTACATAATCCGTGTTTTCCCTTAAGGTATTTCCACTATGTCCCGGCCTTCATTCGTCATCAGTCGCGTCGTCGACATCCTGAACCTGTTCACCAAAGAAAAAATCCACGTAACCGTCGACGACATCGCCGCTGCGCTGGACATGAGCATTGCCTCGACCTACCGTTACGTCAGCGACCTTTCCCGCGCCGGCTTACTGTTGCGCAACTCGTCGGGACGCTATCGGCTCGGCCCGAAAATAATCGAGCTCGAATACCTGATCCAGTCCTACGACCCCATTCTCAGGGCGGGCAGAGACTTGATGGAAAAGCTGGCCACATCCACGGGCTGCAACGTGCTGCTGTGCAATATCTACGAATACACCATCGTCAATATGCTGCACATCACAGGGGCGTACCCGATCAAGCTTTCATACACGAAAGGGATGAGGATGCCGTTGTTCAAGGGCGCGCAGGCCCATATCGTCCTAGCCTACATGAACAAGCGCAAACTCAAGCGCCTGTACGAAGCGGCATTGGACAATGAAGAACAGCGAGAAGACGCGCTGGCCATAGGCGCCGATTGGAAGGCCTTCAACAAAGAACTGAAAGCCATTCGAGCCGCCGGCCATTACATCTCGCACGACCAGCTCGATCCGGGCATAACGGGCATTGCCGTCCCGGTATTCAGCGAGAACACCGAAATCGTGGGCAGCCTGGTACTGATTTATTCCACCGAGCATGCACCCGATATGGCCCCCGAGGTCCTGGCGAACCTGGTGATGCAAAGCGCGGACGAGATCAGCACGCGCATACAGCAGGCAATTTAAGGCGCCGTACTTCAAATCGGGGATTCCGCCGCTCAGACACCATGCGCCCCGGTCCTTCGGGCGGTCAAGGCCGTCAGGACGGCGCAGATTGCCAGCAGCGCGGCGCTCGCGACGAATGTGCTCTGATAGCCGGTGTGGTCGAACAGCAGGCCGCCCGCAGTGGAGCCCAGCGCAATGGACAACTGGACAACCGCGACGAACAGGCCGCCGCCGGCTTCGGCATCTCCGGGGAAGACCCTGGCAAGCCACGCCCACCAGCCCACAGGCGCGGAAGTGCCCGCCAATCCCCACAAACCAAGCAACACGACGACGGCAGCCATCCAGCCGCCAAGGGCGATCAATGCCAGGGCCGTCACGGCCATCAGCAACGGAATGACGATCAGCGTCTGGTAGAAGCCCCGCTGCAGAGCTCTGCCGATAAGCACCGTGCCGATGAAGCCCGCTGCGCCGATCACGAGCAAGATGAGCGATAGCGTGGCCCCATGCGCTCCCGTGACCGTCTCCAGAAACGGCCTTACGTAAGTGAACAGCGAAAACTGCCCCATGAACAGCAGGCTGCTGGCCAACATGCCCACGGCAACGCCCGGGCGCTTGAGCAGTATGAATGCCTTGAACAGATTGCCGGTGCCGGGCGCACGCTCCGCCGCCGGCATGGAAGGCAGCGTGATCCATTGCCAGACCAGTGCAAGCAGGGCGACAGGCACAAGGCAAAGAAAAGCGCCGCGCCAGCCGATAACGGTACCCAGATAAGCGCCCAATGGCGCAGCGACCACCGTAGCCAGCGCGTTGCCGCCATTGACGATGGCCAGGGCGCGCGGGACATCCCGCGCAGGCACCAGTCGGATGGCCGTGGCCGCCGACATGGACCAGAAGCCGCCGACGACCACGCCGATCAGCGCCCGTCCCAGCATATAGACGAGATAATTCGGCGTCAGCGCGATAATGGCGCCGGACACGCCCATGGCCGCCGTCAGCAGCAGCAAAAGCGCCTTGCGGTTCAGGCCGCCGGCCAGCGCGGATATGAACAAGCTCGTGAGCACGGCGAATGCGCCGGAAATGGCGATGCCCTGGCCCGCCATGCCTTCGGTGACCCGCAGGTCGTCCGCCATGGGCGTCAACAAGCTGACCGGCAGGAATTCCGATGCGATCAGCGCGAATGCGCAAACCGACATGGCGAAGACGCCGCTCCAGGACGCCGGGTGTCCTGCGACATCGTTATGGGTTTCGGCATCGCCCATCCGGGCGTCGATCACTGTGGCAGTCGCGGAAATCGATTCATTCATAGCCGATATTCTGGCGGGAGCCTGACCATCCTACTAGCTAATCAATACTTAAAACCCTTATAAGTTGTACTAATAAATAATTCATGGGAAACTGAAAACGTGGCCAAACGCAACTTCAACGATCTCCTGTCATTCGTCACCGTGGCGCGCGAGGGTAGCTTCACGCGCGCGGCAGCATTGCTGGGTGTCACCCAGTCGGCGCTCAGCCAAGCCATCAGCGGTCTGGAAGCAAGGCTCGAAATCCGCCTGCTCACGCGCACCACACGGAGTGTGTCGCCCACCACGGCGGGAGAACGGCTGCTGAACGCGATCGGCCATCGCTTCGACGAAATCGAGGCGGAACTGGACGAGCTCACCGACCTGCGCGACAAACCCGCGGGCACGGTGCGGATCACCTGCGGCGACTATGTTCTGCACAGCATTCTGCTGCCCAAGCTCACGCCGCTGTTGCGCGAATACCCTGACATCAAGCTGGAGTTCGATGTGAACTACGGCTTCCGCGACATCGTGGCCGATCGCTTCGATGCCGGCGTGCGCCTGGGCAACACCATCGACAAAGACATGATCGCCCTGCCCATCGGTCCGCCGCTGCGCCTTGCGGTCGCGGCCTCGCCGGAGTACTTTGCCGCCCACCCTGTTCCCAAGACGCCTCGCGACCTCACGGCGCACCGCTGCATCAACCAGCGCATGCCCACCTCCGGCGGGCTGTACGTCTGGGACTTCGAACACCGTGGCCAGCAGGTAAACGTGCATGTGGACGGCCCGTTGATCTTCAACACCACGCAGCCCCAAGTGGATGCGGCGCTGGCCGGACTGGGTATCGCGCTGCTGCCGGAAGATGAGTTGATGCCGCACATCGAAGCCGGCCGGCTTGTCTCCGTGCTGCAGGACTGGTGCCCGAAATTCACGGGTTACCATCTGTATTACCCCAGCCGCCGACAGCCATCGCCCGCCTTCTCGCTGGTCGTCGACGCACTGCGTCTGGCTGGCCCCGTCAGGCGCAGTGCCAAGGGCAAATTCTCATAGCATCGGAGACGAACTTGTTGAGCCGGATTGAACCACTACTCGATCCCTTCCCGCCCGAAGATCCCCGATTGCCGCCGCGCGGCCTGCTGCCATTCCTATGGTGCTGCACACGGGGCTCCCGGCGCTATCTGCTTGCGCTGGCGGTATTGAGCGCCGGGGTATCGATCTACGAGGCGTGGCTGTTCGCCTTCCTGGGGCAAGTGGTGGACCTTCTCTCCGCCTGGCAGGTCGGCGGGCCGGCATCGGCCCATGAGCGCCAGGTGCTTTGGGGCATAGGCATTGTGCTGGCGGCCAGCATCGTGCTGGTAGCCCTGCGCACCCTGGTGCAGCACCAGGTCCTGGCCGTCAACCTGCCGCTCCGGCTGCGCTGGAATTTCCACCGCCTGATGTTGCGGCAAAGCCTGTCTTTCTTCGCCGACGAATTCGCCGGACGCGTCACCACGAAAGTCATGCAGACCGCGCTGGCCGTGCGCGACGTGCTTCTCACCGTGTTCGAAATCGTGGTCGGCATCGGCGTGTACTTCTTCACCATCATCGCGCTGGCGGGCAGCTTCGACTTGCGGCTGATGATTCCCTTCATCGCGTGGATCGTGCTGTACGGGCTGGCCATGCGCTACTTCGTGCCGCGCCTGGGCAAAGTCGGGCAGGAGCAGGCCCACGCCCGCTCATCCATGACCGGCCGCATCACGGATGCCTATGCCAACATCGCCACCGTCAAGCTGTTCTCGCACACTCGTCGCGAAGCCCGGTTCGCGCGCGCGGCCATGGAAGACTTCAAGGACACCGGCTATCGCCAAATGCGCCTGGTCAGCCAGTTCGAGATCACGAACCAGACCCTGGTCACGGGGTTGATTCTTGGCGCGGGCGGCTACGCCCTGTGGCTCTGGCACGGCGGCCAGATCGGCGCCGGCGCGGTCGCCGCCGTGACCGCAATGGCCTTGCGGGTAAACGGCATGTCGCAGTGGATCATGTGGGAACTGACCTCGCTGTTCGAGAACATCGGCACCGTGCAGGACGGCATCTCCACACTGACGCGGCCGGCCCAGGTGCAGGACGCGCCGGGCGCCCCCGAACTGAAGGTGGCACACGGCAAAGTGGCGTTCGACCGCATCGCCTTCAATTACAACGGCGAACGCCAGGTATTCGACGGTTTGAACCTGACTGTGCGCCCCGGCGAGAAAGTCGGACTGGTGGGCCGTTCCGGAGCGGGCAAATCCACCCTGATCAGTCTGTTGCTGCGCTTCCATGACGTGAATGGCGGCCGCATACGCATCGACGGCCAGGACATCGCCCACGTCACCCAGGACAGCCTGCGCGCCGCCATCGGCATGGTCACCCAGGACACGTCCCTGCTGCACCGTTCGATCCACGACAACATCGTGTATGGCCGCCCCGATGCCAGCGACGCGGAGATCCAGGCCGCCGCCATCAGCGCCCAGGCCCACGACTTCATCCAGCTATTGAGCGACCCGCAAGGCAACAGCGGCTACGACACCCTGGTGGGCGAACGGGGCGTGAAGCTCTCGGGCGGCCAGCGCCAGCGCATCGCCATCGCCCGGGTCATGCTCAAGAACGCGCCCATCCTGCTGCTGGACGAGGCAACCAGCGCGCTCGATTCCGAAGTCGAAGCCGCCATCCAGGAAAGCCTTTACAAAATGATGGAAGGCAAGACCGTCATCGCCATCGCCCACCGCCTTTCCACCGTCGCCGCCATGGATCGCCTCATCGTCCTGGACGAAGGACGTATCGTCGAGGAGGGCAGCCATGCCGAGCTGCTGGAGAAAAACGGTATGTATGCAAGGCTGTGGCGGCGCCAGAGCGGCGGGTTTCTTCAGTAGGAGCTAGACACTCCATAACGAGCCACCATCTGCCTTGGCAATTTTACCTGCTGCCCGGTTCGAGCCAAATGGCCAGAATTGCGCGCTTCATCGCCGTTGAATGTCGTCTTGGACGCGTTTCTTCCATAAAGCCCACGGACGCTCGATCTGGGTTTCAATATTGCGGCACGCGGCATCCGCCTCTTTTTCGCTAAGATAGATTGCCTCGCCCAGACGAGATGCTTCAAGTTGCAGGCATGCATTGGCTTCCGTGTACACAGCGCGATATACCGCATGTTTCAAGGTCGGGCCTACGACGGTAGATCCGTGTCCGCGCATCAGCACCAATGTTGAATTGCCAAGCTTGCGTGCCAAAGCGGATCCCAGGTAGCTATCACGAATCAACAGGTCTGTCGCGTCGCCGGCGACTTCGCGGATTTCAAAGACAGGTGTTTCCTTGCCCAGGAAGCCGCTCATATGGCAGAGCGGCCTGAGTGGAACATTCTTCACCACGCTGAACGGCAGGACGGTAGGCGAATGGCTGTGAACGATTGCATGCACGTCTTGGCGAGACCTGTAAATTTCGCCGTGGATGAATCGTTCGAGGTAGACAGCACGGCCACCGCCATCGATTGGAACGCCGTCCAAAGAAAATTCGATGATGTCGCCACGGGTAACGGTACCAGGCGCCATATTCCGGGCAAGAAGAAACTTGTTCGGATCTTTGTCATGACGGACACTGACGTGGCCGAACGCATCGACAATGCCCTGATCGAACAGAATGCGGTTAGCGTAGACGAGATCGTCAATCAATGCCGCGTCGGGCGGCGCAATGGGGTTGGGGTGGCTGGCGGACATACGTTCCGGATCCTCTTCAATGGGCCGCGGCACCACGTGCCGCGGGTATAACGAATCAAGCGCTATAGCCTTTTCGTATACGAGAATGAAATGACATTGTCTTGAGCATACGGATTAGCCCCTGTGCTAATCCCCGTGCCCGTAACTTGCACACGTGGCGATATTGCCCACGAAAACGACAATGCTGAACTCTTGTCGATCTTATAAGTGCCACCCAACGTGTAGGTACGATTGGCTGGAACCGGAACCAGGAATCCGAATCCGGTGTTGTCCGACGACATGAGTTGATCGGTGTACTCGAAGCCGCCCCGGACTGTGATCCGGTCGGTCAAGTCGTATTGCACGCCAAAGCGATAGGCATTGATATTGTTGAAGCCCTGGCCCGCCCCGTTGGGGCTGCCGAGAGGTTCGGCAAAGGTAACCGGGTTTCCCAGGACATGCGTATCGCCGTAGTTAAAGCGGATCCAGTCGAATCCCAGCAGCCATTTCGGGGTTGGCCGGAAGGCAACGCCAATGCCGTACTGCTCCGGCTCTTCGAACCGTGCTCCATCCGCAAAAATCTTGCTGTACCGGCTCCAGGAAGAGTACGAGATCTTCGATGAATAGAACGCGCCCAGGGCAAACTGTGATGTGATCTGGCTCATCCAGCCAACCTTGAAACCGTAGCCTGGCGCCCAGGCACGCCCCTGGTTCGACTGGCTGGTCTGCGCCTCAATGCCTTTGGCATCAAGCGTAGAAAGTGCGCCGACCAGCGCCAATGAGATGGCGTTGTTCTTCTGGCCTCCAAGGCCGAAGCGGTATGCGGCGGTGGGCGCAACGTGCAGGAAGATGGCCTGGGCGGACGTGTCCGAGTTTCCTGGAATGCTGCCAAATGGCGTTCCATAATCGATTTGCGCCCCCGATGTCCAGGAAGCCACACCGAATACAAGAGAGGGAGATAGCGAATGCACGTAACCGAATTCCGGTAGCGGCACGAATCCCGTCTTCCCGGCGTAGGTTGTGCCATTGCTTGTCGACCCGGCATTGATGATAAGCAAGCCACCGCCGATATCCAACCGATCGCCTGAAAAGGCGATGCCGGCCGGGTTCACTGCCGGCGCAAGGCCGGATTCTCCGGTCGCTATGCCGACCCCGCCCATGCCCTGCTCTCTCGTTCCGTATCCCGTCGTGTACAACCCGGTTCCTGCCCAACAAACGTCCGCCATGCCAGCCGAAATCGCCATGGCCACGCAAATGCTGGCAACAGGTTTTCCAAGCTTATATTTGAATAGATTGCTCACTGTCTCCTCCTTATATTTCGATTCATATGGCCGCACGAATCCAAGCGATCAGAAGGCCGCCCCCTGATCGGCATTTCCAGCAGTGCTGGCCGAAAAAATTTTGGTTTTAAGCGCTGATGTCCGGGAACTGATCCCAACGGAAGCGGGTCAAGTCAAGCGGGGCGTGCGCCACGCCGCAGTGTGAACATACGCGACGGCTGGCATCCGCATTGAAGCGATTCGAGCCGATCCTGTATCCAGCCTGTGGCGACTGCTTTGCGTTGTCCCAGGTATAACGGTCCACCTCGTTCCCACAACTTTCACAAAACCATGCAATGGCCTCAAGCCCCGAGACACGTGCTTTGTAGCGAAGGTGCAACGACTCTTGCGAGCACTCGATGCGATGCGGGATGCCGCCCGGAACATACACATGATCCCCAGGACCAAGCTCGAAATAACGTATCGAGGAGTCGCGAAATACCACCTTCGCACTACCCGACACGGCAGCCAGAACAGTATCTTTCTCGCAAATCAGGTAGAACGGCTGATCAACAGTATTCAGGCTTGCATGAAGCTGCGGATCCACGTCTTCCTTCAATAAAGGCGCTTCATCGTAATCGTGATACTTCGCTTTTTCGCGAAAGAGGTTCAATTGGTTTTTTCGGCGAATTTCGATCGAACTCATTTTGCTGCTTCCTCCAGTGCGGCACGCGCCTCTTCAACGACGCCAGTGTTGAACATATAACGATCCCATCCCCAGATATACGTCGGAAACGGTTTGTTGACGCAACCACACGCCTTGCAGGTGCGCAGCGCTTCGCTTTCGTTGTACTGGGTTGCCCACTTTGCACTGTAGTCAATGGTTGGCATTGCGGGAAATTGCCTGCGATCATCAGCACCGACCTGCCCTGGATAATCAATCCGGTCTATTTCCGCGCCGCACCCTTCGCAGATGAATGCCAGCGCCTCGGTCTGCCCCGGGCCCTCCATCTGCCTTTGCGTGATCGACATGACGGCAAAGAACTCATGCGTCGCCCCCCATCCGCCAACGCCGTGCGTCCTCGAACCAACCGCAACATCGCCAGATCGAATATCGCCCGTCGATCCGAACGACACCATGATCTCGTCGACCGTATTGGTGTGTTGAAAGTAGCCAATTCCCGGTCCGCCCGGAAAGCCGCGCATGGATGCGCAGGCCGGCACCATATCGCCGGCCCCGTCATAAGGGAACAGCGGAAGCAGTTGCGCATTCGAGTGCCTAGCCTGCAAGTACACATTGGTCTTCATCGGGTGCTTCCCAGGCTTTGGCGCCGGCATTACCGGCTCGACATTCTGTGAATCATTCATCGTTCATCTCCTCAAGTTTCTACGCCTCCGGCAGCGATGCGACTGCTGGGGCTCTTCTCCAACATGACAGGACCCAGCCAGCATTGGCTGCACCCCAGCCAACTATTTCAGGTGTTCGCGCAGGAACTGAAGCGTCGCGTCATCGGCGGGTCCGGCCGCGCCCTTGACATAGGTGCTTGCGCCCAGCCTGGCAAAGGCGTGGCCCACCCCTTCGTAGAAACGCACGTCGACATTGGACTCCTGGCCAAGGCGACTGGAAATGGCTTCCTGCACGTCCAGCGGATTCAGCGGGTCGTCCTTGCCCAGATGCATCAACAACGGTTTCTCCGGTGCAACCATGCTTTCCAGCAACGGCGCCAGGCCGACACCGTAATAGCTGGCCACCGCGTCGAGGCCCAACTTGAGCCAACCAATGAACGCGACGCGCCCACCCAGGCAGTAGCCAACCATGCCCACTTTCCTGTGCCGCTCGCGCAACCCGGTCACCAGAACGCTCAGATCGCCTATTCCCCGCTCGATGTCCTCGCTATAAAGTTGCGCCAGCCGCATTGCCTCGCCTCGGGATTCCGGCAGCTCAGGATCGAGCTCCACTCCCGAGCGCAACCTCCAGAACAGATCGGGCGCAATCGCGTGAAATCCATTTTCCGCAAAACGATCGACGGTTTTACGGATGTTGGCGTTTACGCCGAATATCTCCTGGACAACGATGACAGCCGGAGTTTGGCTGTCCCGGTCGCCGGCGGCATAACACTGCATATCGCCGTCGGGCAGATTCATCACTTCGTTGAAGCTCATTACTTTCCTCTCAATGTACGGAAGACTGGGAAATCGTCGCTGCCGCCTCTGACAAAGCCTGGCGCAACGGAACGCCAGGATCCGCGAGCCTACTTGCGTCAAGTGGCAAGCCACGCTGCAAGGCACGGCGAAGCAACGTCATGTTGCGGCCTTCGTTCAGCGTCACCACGCCAATCAGGCGCTGCCGATAGAGCTGAAAAACTGTCATGGCTCCGGCTTCCGCGCCCGGCCGCGTAATCGTCGTGTCCGCAAGCTCGCCATATCCCGCGATCTGCAGATTCCAGTCGAACTGATCCGACCACAACCACGGGAAGCCTGCTGGTTCGCACGACTCTCCTCGCATAGCTTTCGCTGTTGCAATGGCTTGTTCGATCGCCGGCTCCCACGCCTCTAGCCTGCGTATGTACAGCGGGTGGCTAGGCAGCCCTTGATGCCGATTCGCCACGTCACCCGCCGCGAAACAATATGGATCGGATGTCCGTCCCAGCGCGTCCGCGACAATCCCGTCCCGAATCTCGAGCCCGGCCTCTCGCGCCAACGTCGTGTTGGGAATCGCGCCGACGCCAACCGCCACGCAATCAGCTTCGACGAGTGTGCCGTCATCGAGCTCCACCGCGCGAATCCGCTGCTCTCCATGGAATGCATGCACGGTCTTGCCTAAGATCAAGTTGACGCCTTCCGTCTGGAACTTTTCTTTCACTGCACGAGAGATCACCTCCGGCACCCCACGCGCCATCAGCCGCAGGCCGGCCTCGACCACGGTTGCCTTGCAGCCGGCCTTGCGCGCTGTAGCGCTGACCTCCAGCCCAATGAAGCCACCGCCGACAACAACAATCTTTTTGCCTGGGCCCAGCTCCGCCGACAACGCCAAGGCATGATCGAAGGTGCGCAGATAATGAATACCCCCTAGCGTCGCTCCTGGTGTCGACAATCTTCGCGGTGCAGCGCCCGTTGCGAACAACAAGCTGCCATACCCCATACACACGCCCGACGCCAACTCCACTACCCGGGTAGCCGGGTCCACACGCACGGCCCTGGCCGGAATAAACGGCGTCACGCCGGCAGCCGCCAGGTCGTCCGCGCTGCCGAACAGGAGCTGTGGCTTATGCTGGCCGGGCAGGGCCGCCAACGTGGCCTTCGAAAGCGGTGGCCGCTCGTATGGCGTAAACGATTCCTCGCCGATCAGCGCAACAGATGGGCGATCTACGTTTCGCGCCAGTTCGATTGCGGCAGCGCCGCCGGCAGGCCCGCCCCCGATTACCACGTAATCAAACTTCTTCATTCATAGTCCTTCAAGACGCCTGGGTTTCCGAACTGCGCCGTGCCAGAAGCGTGATCCATTCAGCAGCCCATTCACGCGCAATGTCCTCGGGGTATATCCCCGAGCGCCGATCATGCTCGAGCCGCTCCCCCACACGCTTGGCGCCCAGCGCCTCGAAGAGCTCATCGAACCGCTTGCCACCAAAACAGAAGGTGTTCGGATACATGCTGTCCCCAAGGCTGATCACGCCGTAAAGAACTCCCTTTAGACTTGGTCTGCTTTTCTCGAGCTCGGAGTAAAACGGTTTGCCGTTGTCCGGCACATCTCCCGTTCCATGCGTCGACGTGCATATGAGATACGAACCCGGTTTCAGATCCGAGCTCGTTGCTTTGTCCATCAACATGATCCTTGGGATATAGGCGGCGTCTTCGAACACAGCGGCAACTTCATCCGCCACAAGCTCCGCCGTCCCGCTCATGGTGGCGACAAGAATGGTGATTACGTGACTCACTGACAACGGCTCCTTCGATAGCAAGGCAATGTTCTCGATGAGTGCAATTCTCCGATTTCGACAAACACTTGTCAATTAGGGTAAACAGGGGGCAGACAGCATCAACGCGGCATGGGATATTTCGGTCACCCGCTGGGCTGCAGCAAACAGGCTAAGGACCGTGTCCTTGCATCGCCACGCCCGAGCCGTCACCTATTGCAGGCACGATGCAGCATCCCGACGGGCAACATCATTCTTAAACTATTTGCTCAAGGAAATGGAAATGGTCAAATTCGTGGAGCTGGATCCTGCTGTCGGGATCCGCGATCAACTGGCATCGTCGGTCGAAGGGCCGCTGACTCTCGCCAATGTGTTTCATGTCGCCGAAGCCGACGTCGATGCGTTGCTGGCCGCCTGGGAAGACGACGCCAATTACTTCAAATCGCAGCCTGGGTTCATTTCAACGCAGCTGCATAGAGGCATAGCAGGCAGTACCACATTCCTGAATTGCGCAATCTGGGAGAACATAGAAGCGTTTCGCGCCGCCTTTAATAATCCTGTTTTCCACTCGAAACTCGGAAACTATCCAGAAAGCGCCGCCACATCGCCCCACCTTTTCCAAAGGCTTACCGTCAAGAACTTGTGCGTCGCCTGATTTCAGGACAACGCCGCGAAAAATTTGAACGATAACCCCCGACGCGCGATGCTTGCCCCCAAGAGAACAAGCATCGCGCTCATGAATCCAGCTTAGCCAAGCTCCATGATGGAAGCCGGCCGGGAGCCAAGCCGCCTTGCCCCCGAAGACGTGCATACAACCGTATCGCCCCAGTAAATTCTCTTCGATCTGTCCTTGTTGCTTATCTGCGGCTTGACGATAAACACGGAGTTTTCCTCCAGCCGCCAGTTTGCCATTACGTTATCTCGCGGTGCATAAATGCAAATCGGCGAATCGTCGCCAAGACCACGTGCATGAATCAGAATGGAACAATCCCAGTTGTCATCCGACATCGAAGCCACCCTCGCGGCGAGGTTTCCAATAGTCTCGCCCGGACGCAATAAGTCATAGCAAACAGCAATAGCTTCCTGCTGCCTGATGAACATTCTTCGATACTCATCAGGGGCTTTCCCAATAAAGAACGGCTGCGTATTTTGCGCCACGTATCCCGCCCATCGCGCTTCCGCCTCCACTTGAATCATATCCCCCGCCTGCAATGGCCTGCGCGTTGGCATATAGGCATTGGACGGAGGCTGTGGCCAACCGGCAGACCACAGAATCATCGTTGGAATCTCACCGCCGGCTTCGATCATGGAAGCGAGCATACGTGCATAAACCACGTTTTCAGGAACACCTGGGCGCGCTTCATTGGCCAAGACATCGATCGCGTGTTCAACCAGTAAGTCAGCCTTCTTTATGAACGCGATTTCTTCATCGGACTTAATGAAACGCGCTTCCTCCATCAATGGGTTGGCATTGACGAGCTCGACATGTGGCAGTCCCTGCCGCAGCCGTTCCACAATCCCATGCGACGTGATGCCTTCAGGAAAACGGGTATTGCCAGATAGCCCCGTCACACCCAGCCGCCTCAATCCGCTTATCTCCTTCAAGCGATCAATGACCGTATCCGTGAACCCCCATCCCGAAGTGATTTGGCGAATATCGCTTACCCAATCCTGCCTCGCCAACCAGGTTTTTTTGGGAACATCAGGACTCGTAATTGCTGTAACCTCGCCCCCAACCGGAAAAACGGCGGCCACCATGCAATGATTGCCCCCCAGGCCAGTCAAATAGCGGACATTCGCCTGGAACATGTCGAACATACCCGTATTGGGCGGCGCAAAAATCGCGTCAAGGCCATCTCTGCGCATAAGCTCACGCACACGGGCCCACCGGCGCCCACGTTCATCCAATGAAAACTTGGGAACTTCATAATCTCCCCCCGGCATCAATACTCTCCTTCATTGTGTGATCGCCGGGGCCGGTCCGCATCATCCGCCGCCCAAGTAACTTTAGCAGCCGCACGCATACATCCCGCTCGACGTTGACAAGACGCACCATTCACTTTGGCGTCCCGATAATCGTGCAGGATAAAAGATTAAATTGACATTGACAAGTACTTGTCTATTTTTTATTATGTATCGAGCAGCGTAAGTTGCCAGCCTTTACAAGTTGGCAATCTGCCACTGGGCTTCAGCCCATGTCACGGCTCTTCGGTATCCAGACCCACGGAGGAAAGCACATCCCCGCGGAGACGGGTAACGACCTGTAGCGCAACTTGGATGTCGGCAATGTCGAAACTTTCCGCCAATTTGTTCGACCAAACATATTGAAGCTTGGTAATGGTACGAAGCTTTCTTTTTCCCTTGGCCGTGATCGCAACGAGCTTGGCGCGCCGATCTTCTGGATTATCCCTAAGCTCAATTAACTCGAGCTCTTCAAGGGCTTGTACGTTCCAAAGAGCGCCCTGCCGCGATAGACCTAATTCCCTGCCAAGCTGGGCAGCCGTCCTCGCCTGCCGGGAAACCATGTGAAGCAGCTGCCACTTGACCGCACTGATATTGGGATCTTTCGCGACCAACGGACCCGCCTCGAGGAAGTCGGCATTGGCCCTGAAGATCAGCAGGATCAGATCCGTAATCAGATTTCCCCCGGGGCTGTGCTTGAGTCCTGGATCGGTGTGCAGCTTGTTTTGCATTGTTTCGGTTGGAGAGATTTACTGGGAAGGGGGTTACATTGTTCCGCTGCGATCGAGCGGAGCACGTAATTGGAAAGTATATGTCAATGTCACTGATTTGTATGACGAAGCAGTCATGGCCCCATCGAGAAAATGTTCTGCAAATCCTAGGCCCTATCACGCCAAGCCGGCAAGCCTATCAGCTGCGGCCTGCAACCCGCCCAGAATGCTGTCGGCCAGGCCTTCGGGAAACCCTGGCGGCAGCTTGGCACGAACCATACGCACGACATCCGGTGTGCGTGCGACCAGGCCATCGACCACAAACCGCGCCCCCCGGCCATCGGTCGTCACGACGCCGTAGCGTTCGCCTAGGGCCAACCAGTGCCGGCGCTGGATGTCGCGCATGATCCAGTGCGAGTTCTTCGATCGTACCGCCATGGCCATCTTCGCCCGGAAGGGCGATAGCTTCCCCGGCCCTTCCCCTAGAATTGGATAGGCCGACAATACATCGTACAAAGGCGCGAGCTCGTAAGAACCGCCTGGACGCAGAAACAGGCTGAAATTCTTCGCATGGCCATCCGTCGCACACAGCATCCAGAACAACACCTGGGACTGGAAGAACACCCGCCGATCCCGCTCCGACTGACGGGATGTCTCCAACAGGCTCATGATGCGCTCCACTCCAGGGCCGCCATCGGCCTCGTACTTCAAGTGTGGCGGCGTGCCGGTAGCCTGGCACATATCTTCCTGCGGCAACCGCACAAGCCAGGGCGTCTCGTTTTCGTTGTTCGACCACATTCTGTCGAACCGCTCCACCGCAAGCACCTTCATGTCCTCGAACCGCAGGAGCTCGGTGCGTGCAACCGGTAAGCCATAGGCAGCAAGAATCTCCGAGCACAGCCACTCGTTCTCGACCGACTCACTCAGGTCGAACTTCATGTTGGCAACCAACCCCAGCGGCAACTTGAAGATATGGGAGGTTGGCGTCGCGCCATGCGGCCGGCCCCATTGACCGTTGAACCACAACAGGGCTGTCTTTTCCTGCGCGCCGGCAATAGAAATGCGGAAGCCCTCATCGTCGAGCTCAGGGCCGCCCATTTGCGCCGGCATCGCTACCCCACGCAGCCGTTGCGCCACCTCGGCGTCGCTCATGGGCGTTGCCTGTACAGACGTCACGCCAGCGGGCGCGACACCGTCGGGCAGTATTTGCAACGCCCCCGCACAATCCCTGCCAACCTCCGCCAGCAAGGTGAAGGCATCGGTAGAGCCTGTCCGAAACCGGCGTGCAACACGCTCGCGTATAGCCTTGCTGTCTGGCAGCAAGTTCTCGAAGTAGGCCCGAACTGCTTCGCCGCGATGGGGTTGGTTGCCTGGAGTAAAGGGCAGAGACAGCGACAACGGCCGCCCCTGCTCGGAAGCCACCCAGCCATGGTCGTATTGGAGGGCCTCACCCATATGGGGCTGAATGCTCCACGTGCCAACGAAGGCGCCGTTCATCCAAAGGCCCAGGGCCCGTGTACGGGAACGTCGGCCCATGAGCTCACCATACCGGGCCGGAGGGGCTCTGACGCGAGGGGGGGGCACCTGCCTGACGCAAGACAAGCTCCACCCCATAAATGTTCAACACCTGCAGCAGACGGTCAGCGCTGATTTTCTCCGCATTACGCTCCAGCGCGGAGAATGTCTGCTGTGTAACGCCCAGCCGCATTGCAATGGCGGCCTGTGTTAAACCGGCCTGCTTGCGAAAGCCTTGAAGCAGCGCCGGCAGTTGCTGCGCGGTATGGACGGTGAAGTCAGCCATACAAACCTCAGACTGTGTTTATGATCTACAAATCATAATGCGTAAATCTAATTTACGCAATATACTTTGTAAAACATCACTCGCTGGCCAGTAACGCGTCCTGCTCCGCAGTCAGCGCGGGAATGCAATAGCCGAACCGCGAGGAGATCGCCCCGCCTGAGCCGCCTTCGGCCGTGCCCCTGCCGAACGCTTCGAGCAACATCGAAGTACCGTAGGGGTTACAACCCATGCGACGATCATTCATCCACGCGCAGCATCGTCTTGATGGCACGGCGCTCGTCCATTGCCTTGTAGCCCTCGGCCACTTGGGCGATGGGCAATACCAGATCGAACACCTTGCCAGGCTGGATGCCGCCCTCAAGCACGCGATTCATCAGGTCGGGCAGAAAGCGGCGTACCGGAGCGGGGCCGCCCAGCATACGCTGTTGCCTGAAGAATAGTTGTTGGCCATCGAAGCTCACGCCATGCGGCACGCCGACATAACCAATGGTACCGCCGGGACGGCAGACCCCTACTGCCTGCTGCATGGACGTTTCCATACCCACGCACTCAAGCACCGATTCGGCGCCGACGCCGTCGGTGAGTTCCATGATGCGGGCGATGCCTTCCTCGCCGCGCTCTTCAACGATGTCGGTGGCGCCAAATTCACGGGCCAGCTTCTGGCGGTCGGCATGGCGGCTCATGGCGATGATGCGGCCGGCCCCCATCTGGCTGGCGGACAACACACCCATCAGCCCGACGGCGCCGTCACCCACCACGACGACCGTGCTGCCTTCGTGTACCTGTGCCGCATTGGCCGCATACCAGCCGGTGCCGAGAACGTCCGATACCGCCAGCATGTGCGGAATCATGTCCGCGTCCGGCATTTCGGCGGTGGCGACCAGGGTGCCATCGGCCAGGGGCACGCGAGCGTACGGCGCCTGCGCGCCGGTCATGAACTCACGCTGTTCGCAGGACGACTGGAAGCCGAACCGGCAGTGCGGGCAGGTGTTGTCAGACAGACAGAAACTGCCGACGACGAACTGGCCAGGCCGGACGGTCTTCACGTCGGAGCCCACTTCGACCACGACACCGCAGTATTCATGCCCCATGTGCATCGGCGATTCGATTTCGTTGAGGCCGCGATAGGGCCACAAATCCGAACCGCAGATGCAGGTTGCGGACAGTTTGATGATGGCATCAGTCGGGTGAATGATTTTGGGCTCTGGAACGTTTTCGAATCGAACGTCCTTTGCGCCATAGAGCACGGTGCCTTTCATGGAGTTTCTCCTGTTGGGGGTTGACTCACTGCGGAGCCAGCCGGTCAAACTGTAACGACGTAGCCTCAGGCGAGGTATTGCTCGTCGGTGACTTGCTCCATCCAGACCACGGCCTGGCCGTTGGCATCGGCTTGAACGATGGACAGATGAGTCATGGCCGTCGTGGCGGTCGCGCCATGCCAGTGCCGCTCGCCGGGTGGGCAGGTGATCACATCGCCCGGGCGGATTTCTTCTTTGGGCCCACCTTCGCATTGATGCCAGCCGAGCCCGGAGGTGACGACCAAGGTCTGGCCGCAGGGATGGGTGTGCCAGGCCGAGCGTGCGCCCGGTTCGAAGGTGACGTTGGCGCCCTGGACGTTTGCGGGGCCGGGCGACTGAAACAAGGGCTCAACCCGCACGCTGCCGGTGAAATATTCTGCCGGGCCCTTGATGGAAGCCTGCGAACCGTTGCGCTGGATGTGGTTCATGATCGTATTCCCATGTTGTATTGCGATGACGATGTCATGATGCGCTCGGTTGGCCGGCTAGTAATAGCATGATTTGGCAAAATTCTTGCCTAATCGTCCAGAATCCTGGATTTCCTCTCGACGGTACCCGCTCGAACGTCTAAAGTTCAAGCAGTACCATCCGGAGACCGCCATGCCAACGCAAAGCCCTGCTGACCCCCTGCCGCGCAAGACGCTCACGGCCATGCAGACCGAGTTGGCCGAAGCCATCGACCGACGGACGGTAGGCCGTGAACATTGCACCACCGCCATCAAAAGCCTGAGCTTGTCCCGCCGGGAATCGGTCACGGAACCCTGTGCCTGTGTCGTGGAGCCCAGCCTGGTCATCGTCGTTCAGGGCGCGAAGCAACTGCTGATCGGCGATCACGCCTATGCCTACGATACCGAGCACTTCCTGGTCACTTCGCTGGATCTTCCCGCCAGTTCCCAAGTGCTCGAAGCCAGCCCGGACAAGCCGCTGCTTGGGTTGGTGCTCAAGCTCGATCTGAGCCTCATTGCCGAACTGATCTCGCAAGCGCGATTGCCCTCACCCGGCAAGTGCTCCGCCGAGGCGAGTGTCGGCCTGGGCAGGATCAGTCCAACCTTGCTGGAGGCCTGCTCTCGCCTGATGGCGCTGCTGGACGAACCGGCGGATATCCCTGTACTGGCACCGCTGGTTAAACGCGAGATTCACTATAAACTGCTGAAAAGCGATTTGGCCGCACGCCTGTGGCAGATTGCCTCGATGAGCGGACAGCGCCAGCGCATCGCCCGGGCCATCGACTGGCTGAAGACGAATTACGCCGAGCCGCTACACACTGCCGAACTTGCCGCGCATGTGCAAATGAGCACATCCAGCCTGCACCATTACTTTCGCCAACTGACGGCAAAGAGTCCGCTGCAGTACCAGAAATGGCTGCGCCTGAGAGAGGCGCGACGCCTGATGCTGAATGAAGACATGGACGCGGCAGGGGCCGCGTTTCAGGTCGGCTATGAAAGCCCTTCCCAATTCAGTCGGGAGTACAGCCGCCTTTTCGGGGCGCCACCAAAGCGCGACATTGAAGGCCTGCGACAAACCGGGGATACCCGTGCGGTTGCGTAAGCGATGGCGCGACATGATGTGGTGGTGTTTCTACAACCACAATATAAGGCCAGGAATCTGTAACACGACGCAAAGGGACTGTCGGTTGCCGTTCAAGTCAATTTCACGCTATTCGCGGAAATCCAGCTGATGCAGAGCAACAAGCTACCAGGTAGCCGTACCGTCAGCGCCCTCAAGGTTTTTTCTTTCCCAGCCGCTTCTTCGCAGACTCTATCTGCTGGATACTGGTTTCGGGCTTGGGCAGGTTCTCGGGCATAGTGCCGCCAAGTTCATGAATTGTCTGGCGAACCTTACGACCCACGTCATAGTGGGTTTTATTGGCTTGAGTTTTACCTTGGACTTGATCGCGACGTAGTTTCTCTTCAGTCTGCGTGGCGCGAAACAGGTTAGCGGCCAGTTCGGTGCTGCCCATATGATCCAGAATTTTCTGGCTTTTCTTGAGGCTCTTCCTGGCGTGGATCTCCTTGTTGCTCAGACCGCCATACAAACCCTTGTAACCGTGATCCTGGAAGATGGCGTAGTCCAGTGGTGTCGCAACGCCTGCACTCTTGGCAGCCGCCGCCAAGTGCTTGTTGTGGGTGGCCAACTCGTTGCGAATGGCTAAACGCTTCTCGTCTTCATTGAGCAGAGTGAACGTAGCATCACCAGTCAGTTCCTGCCGCCGTGTCTGCATTGCAAAGTAGGTTTGACCATTGGCAATAACTGACTTACTTGGGTCGCCATTCTGGACAATCAGGTAACAGGCGTAGCGGGACAGACGGAAATCTTCAACCTGCCTCTTTGCGCCCGAGCCGATGTCGACCATTGTGAGGACATCCTCAATATGGTCCTCGACTAACTGGCCACTATTGCGACAAGCTTCCTTGGCCCGCTCAACGACAGGGAGAAAATGACGGTACTGGGAATAGTCCAGCACCGCAGCCAGCTGTCTCGCGAGCCAGAACTCATTACCTTGATCATCGACGTGGCGGATGCCCTCAAAGGTAACGTGATGCCGATGAGCGATCGATTTTTCAGACATCTTTGGCATCCTCTTCGAAATCAAGAAACTGCATCAGAAAGGGTTGCAGTGACGGCGTGAGTTCAACCTGTAGTAGAACCAACATGCTTCCGCTCGTCGACCTCAAAAAACCAAAGAGGTTATTTTTCAAGCGGCCTCTCTCTCGGAATCCGGTTTTATCTGAAAAAATCTAAACGCCAACGAATCCAATACACTCAAATATCAATATTCCCCGCCTGCAGCGCATGCTGTTCAATGAACGCTCTACGCGGCTCAACGTGATCACCCATCAGCGTGGTGAAGACCTCGTCCGCCGCGATGGCGTCTTCGATCTGCACCCGCAACAGGCGGCGCACGGCGGGATCCATGGTGGTTTCCCACAGCTGCTCGGGGTTCATTTCGCCCAGGCCTTTGTAGCGCTGCTTGCTGACGCTGCGCTCGGCTTCGTTGCGCAGCCATTGAACGACCTCGCGGAAGTCGGCCACGTATTTTTCCTTGCGCTTGTCGCCTTCGCCGCGCGCGACCAGCGCGCCTTCGCCCAGCAGGCCGACGAAGGTCTTGGCGGCCTTGGACAGGACCGCGTAGTCGGCGCCGCGCACGAAGGCGCGGTCGAAGATGCTGACGCGCACGTTGCCGTGGTGCATGCGCCTGACCACCAGGCGCCACGAGGTGGCGTCTTCGTTGGCTTCCACCGTTACCGTCACGCTGTTGGGCATGGAAGGATCGTCGATGGCGGCCTGCAGGCGCTCGGCCGATGCCTGGGCCTGTTCCGCGTCGAGCAGGCTTATTTCCACACCCTCGGCCATGGACGACAGCGCGGCCAGGTCGGTATGGCGTGACAGGCGGTTGATGACGGTGTCGGCCAGGATGTACTGGCGGGCCAATTCGCCCAGGGCGTCGCCCTCGATGGGGTTGGCGCCCTCGCGCGGGAACAGCTTGGCGTCTTTCAGGGCCAGCTGCATCATGAACTGGGCTTCTTCCTGGTCGTCTTTAAGATAGCGCTCGTCGCGGCCCACCTTGACCTTGTACAGGGGCGGCTGGGCAATATACACGTAGCCGCGCTCGAGCAGCTCGGGCATCTGGCGGTAGAACAGCGTAAGCAGCAGCGTGCGAATGTGGGCGCCGTCGACGTCCGCGTCGGTCATGATGATGATGCGGTGATAGCGCAGCTTTTCGATATTGAAGTCGGGGCCGATACTGGTGCCCAGGGCGGTGATCAGCGTGGTGATCTGCTCGCTGGAGATAAGGCGGTCGAAACGCGCTTTTTCCACATTGAGCACTTTGCCGCGCAGCGGAAGAATAGCCTGGAACTTGCGGTCGCGGCCCTGCTTGGCCGAGCCTCCGGCGGAGTCGCCCTCGACGATGTAGATTTCGCTGAGCGCGGGGTCTTTTTCCTGGCAGTCGGCCAGCTTGCCGGGCAGGCCGGCGCCTTCCAGCACGCTTTTGCGGCGGGTCATTTCGCGGGCCTTGCGGGCCGCGTCGCGCGCGCGCGCCGCATCGATGATCTTGTTGCACAGCGCCTTGGCGTCGTTGGGGTTCTCGAGCAGCCAGGTTTCCAGCGTGCGGGCCACGGCTTCTTCAACCGCGGGACGCACTTCGCTGGAAACCAGCTTGTCCTTGGTCTGGCTGCTGAACTTGGGATCGGGCACTTTGACCGACAGCACGCAGGCCAGGCCTTCGCGCATGTCATCGCCGGTGGTGTCGACCTTGGCCTTCTTGGCCATTTCGTTGTCGGTGATGTACTTGTTGATCACCCGCGTCATGGCGGTGCGCAAGCCGGTAAGATGGGTGCCCCCGTCGCGCTGGGGAATGTTGTTGGTAAAGCACAAGACCGTTTCGGTGTAGCTGTCGTTCCATTGCATGGCGACGTCCACGCCGATGGTGGAATCGCCCACCACCGAATTGGTGCTTACCGAAAACACATTGGGGTGCAGCACGGTTTTCGTGCGGTTGATGTATTCCACGAACCCCTTGACCCCGCCCAGGAAGGCGAAGTTTTCTTCTTTGTCCTGGCGCTCGTCGATAAGGCGAACCTTGACGCCGTTGTTCAGGAAGGAAAGCTCGCGCAGGCGCTTGGCCAGGATCTCGTAGTGGTATTCGACGTTCTCGAAGATTTCCGCGTCGGCCAGGAACTGGACGCGCGTGCCGTGCAGTTCCGTAGGGCCGGTAACGCTAAGAGGCTGGACGCGCTCGCCGCGGCGGAATTCCATCTCGTGGGTTTCGCCCTGCCGCCAGATGGTCAGGCGCAGCCATTCGGACAGCGCATTGACGCAGGAAACGCCTACGCCGTGCAAGCCACCCGACACCTTGTACGAGTTGTGGTCGAACTTGCCGCCCGCATGCAGCTCGGTCATGACGATTTCCGCGGCGCTGCGGCCGAACTCGTCGTCCTTGTGGATGGCGGTGGGAATGCCGCGCCCGTTGTCGGAAACAGAAATGCTGCTGTCGGAATGGATCATGACGACGATGTCGTCGCAATAGCCGGCCAGGGCTTCGTCGATAGCGTTGTCGACCACCTCGAACACCATGTGGTGCAGGCCGGTGCCGTCGGAAGTGTCGCCAATGTACATGCCCGGGCGCTTGCGGACAGCCTCCAGCCCTTTGAGCATTTTGATGGAATCGGCACCGTATTCGGTATCGGGGGTATTCGTGGCTTGATCTGACATAACTAATATAAAACCCTATATAAGCCTTGCGGCTGGCGAACCGGCCGCACGCAACCGCGTGCCGGCCGGCTCATTCGGCATGAACCCGGGGGGATTGATGCGTATCGACATGATCCGCGCGTAAAAGCAGCAAACCGCCTTGCAGTCCATATCGAAGATTAAATGCGCATCGGCATGACGACATACTTGAACTGCTCGTCGTCGGGCAAGGTGATGAGCGCCGATGCGTTGACGTCGGGCTGGACCGACCACTTGACCGTCTCGGTCTTGACGTTGGCCAGCACGTCGAGCAAATAGCTGACGTTGAAGCCCACGTCCAGCGGCTCGTGGCCGTAATCGATGTCGAGCTCTTCCTGCGCCTCTTCCTGCTCGGCGTTGGTCGACGAGATTTTGAGCAGATGATCGGAAAGTTGAATGCGCACGCCCTTGAGCTTGTCGGTGGTAAGGATGGCGGCGCGCTGCAGGCTGCCCTGCAGGGCTTCGCGATTGACGTCGAAGTGGCGCGTGTAGTTGTTGGGAATGACACGGGTGAAATCGGGGAACTTGCCTTCGACCAGCTTGGACACGAGCTCGACGTCGCCAAAACGGAAGCGGATCTGGCCGGGAGCGACGTCGATGGACACCGGATCGTCCGAGTCGGACAGCAGGCGCTGCATTTCCAGGACCGTTTTGCGCGGCACGATGACATCGTGTTTTTCGGCAATGCCTTCGGCGGCGGCGCCGCTATGCGCCAGGCGGTGGCCGTCGGTGGCTACCGCGCGCACGAAACCCGGTTCGAAAACGAACAGCAAACCGTTGAGGTAGTAGCGGATGTCCTGTTGCGCCATGGCGAAGTGCACCATGTTGAACAGGTGCTTCAGGGTTTTTTGCGACAACGACAGCGACACGTCCCATTTCTCGGGCTGCGACAAGGTTGGGAACTCGGCGGCGCCCAACGTTTGCAGGGCGAAACGGCTTTTGCCCGATTGCACCGACAGCTTGCTGCTGGCCAGGCCCAGGGTAACGTCGCCCGACTCGGGCAGAGCACGCAAAATATCGAGCAGCTTGCGGGCTGCGACCGTTGTCGACTCGTTCGAGTCGCCCACGCCGAATTCGGCATGGGTGGTGATTTGCACTTCGAGGTCGGTGGCGATGAAAGCAACGTTGTTGCCTTCCTTGCGCAGCAGAATATTGGCCAGGATCGGCAATGTATTCCTTCTTTCGACAATTCCCGCCACCGTCGACAGCGGTTTCAACAATGCATCGCGAGTCGTTTGTACGAGTTGCATGGTTATCCTTTTAAGGTTTGTTCTAATACGTGTAAAGCATGATTGAGCTCGGTCTGTTTGGACCGGGCATCGGAGATCTTGCGTACCGCGTGCAGCACCGTGGTGTGATCGCGTCCCCCAAACAAATCTCCGATTTCAGGCAGGCTTTTTTGCGTCAGCTCTTTGGCCAGATACATGGCTACCTGCCTGGGTAAGGCAATATTGGCAGGCCGGCGTTTCGAATACATGTCGGCCACCTTGATCTTGTAGAAATCCGCTACCGTCTTCTGGATGTTCTCGACCGTGATCTGGCCGTTGGACACCGACAGCAGATCCTTGAGCGCATCTTTGCAGACTTCCACGCTTAATACTTCGCGGCCATGGAACCGCGCGTACGCCGACACCTTGCGCAGCGCGCCTTCCAGCTCGCGCACATTGCTGCGCAGATGCTTGGCAATGAAAAACGCCACTTCCTCGGGCATGGCCACGCCTTCGGTTTCCGCCTTGCGCAACAGAATGGCCACGCGCATTTCCAGCTCGGGCGGCTCGATGGCCACCGTAAGGCCGGAATCGAAACGCGAAATCAGGCGGCTGTCGATATTGGACAATTCCTTGGGGTAGGTGTCGGAAGTAATGATGATTTGCTTGCGCTGGGCCACCATGGCTTCGAACGCATAGAAAAACTCTTCCTGCGTGCGGTTTTTACCGGCAAAGAACTGGATATCGTCGATCAGCAGAAGATCCAGCGAATGATAATACCGCTTGAACTCGTCGAATGCTTTGCGCTGGTATGCCTTGACCACGTCGGACACGTACTGGTCGGCATGCACGTAGCGCACCCGCCTGCCATTGCCGCCGCCCAGCAAGGCATTGCCGATGGCATGGATGAGGTGGGTTTTGCCCAGGCCCACGCCCCCGTACAGGAATAGCGGGTTGTACGACACGCCGGGGTTCTCGGCCACCTGCAGCGCGGCGGCGCGCGCCAGCTGGTTGGCCTTGCCGGTTACGAAATTGTCGAAGGTAAGCTCGGTGTTCAGGCGTGAACGGTCGTGCACCACTTCGGCGGCCACGGCATTGACCACCGCCGCGGCAGGGGCCGGTGCCTGGGCCGCCGGGGGCGCAGCGGCCGGCGATGCCTGGCCGGAGGCCTCGGGGGCGGGCGCGGCGCTGCGCGCCACCGGGGCCGGGCGGCTGGGCGTGGCCAGTTCGAAAGCCACCTGTACCGGCCGCTTGTACCATTCAGTGGCCAGGTCTTCGATTTGATGTAAGAAATTCTTGCGCACCCAATCCAGCTTGAACCGGTTGGGCGCGGACACGCGCAGCACCGCCTGCGACTCATCGAATGCAAGCGGAACCAGGGGGCGTATCCAGGCGCTAATCTGCTGGGGAGGAAGTTCTTGCTCTAGCTGACGCAGGCAAGTCTGCCAAAATTCGTTCATGTCCACCACTTCAGTAAACCTCGATTCTACCCTGTTGAACGGCAAGTTATCCACAAGCCGGGATACAAAACGTTCCTAGTATTTATGCTAAGCAGTTGACTAATTTCACAAAGTTTGCTGAAATAGTGGGCTTTCTCACAGTTTACAGGTCGCGCCAGCGCATTTTGCGCGGCTTGCGCCTTGGCGCCGCCGCTTTGCTGCGGCAAGCATGGCAACAGCCATGAGCAACCGCTTTTTAGCTCTTTTATATTTGGATTATCCATGAAACGCACATTCCAGCCTTCCGTTACCCGCCGCAAGCGCACCCACGGTTTTCTCGTACGCATGAAAACCCGCGGCGGTCGCGCCGTCATCAATGCGCGCCGTGCCAAGGGCCGCAAGCGCCTGGCCGTCTAAGCCAGCTTGGCTCAGCCAAGGCTGTCCCCTTGGCTACGATTCAGCCCATGCGTGCCACGTTCACTCCCGCGGCGCGCCTGCACCGCCCCTCGGAATACGCCGCCGCCCTCAAGGGCAAACGTATCGCCAGAGGGGCTTTGTTCGTTGTAACAACACCGCGCAACCCTGTGGAAGAAACCGGGCAGGCACGTCTGGGGCTCATCATCGCCAAACGTTTTGCCGCCAGGGCGGTCACCCGCAATGCCATCAAACGCGTCATCCGCGAAGCATTTCGGCTGCGCCGGCATAATCTACCCCTGCGCGACTATGTATTTCGGCTGCACAGCAAAGTCGGGCCGCTTACGCTGACCGAGCTGAAAAAGCTGGTGCGCGCCGAAACCGACCTCCTGCTGGACAAGGCAAGGCAATGAGCCGCACCATCGCTCAAACGCTGCTTATCGCCCCCATCCGGTTCTACCGGTATTTTCTTAGCCCCTGGCTGGGCCGCAATTGTCGCTTCACCCCGACCTGCTCCGCCTACGCCATCGAGGCCATCGAAATCCACGGACCGGTACGCGGGCTTTGGCTGGCCATATGCCGCATTGCCCGCTGCAACCCGTGGTGTCACGGCGGCTGCGATCCCGTCCCGGGGTCGAAGCATTTGTGCGAGTAGCCCTTTCATGGGCATACCCGCTTTTTTTGAATACCGCAGGCTCAACTGTCATTCAGTTGGGTTACGTTAAACTAACCAGCTTTTGCTCGGCTTTAACTTGAAACAGGCGCTATGGATATCCGACGCACCGTCCTCTGGATGATTTTCTCCTTCTCGCTCTTGCTGTTGTGGAACAACTGGCAAGTGCATACCGGCAAGCCGTCGTTATTCGGCGAGTGGGGCCAGACACAAACCAGCAAGACGCCCGCCAGGCCAGGCGCCGCCAGCGCTCCGGCCAAGCCGGCCGACACCAGCGTTCCCACGGGCGTGACTGCCAGCGCGGCTCCCGCCGCCACGGGCGGCGTGCCGGAAAACGCCAGGAAGGCCGCCAGCCCGTCGGAAAAAATCAACATCAAGACCGACGTCTACGACCTGACCTTCGACACGACGGGCGCGCAGCTGGTCAAGGCCGAACTCACCAAGTTCACCGACCTGGAAGATCCCAGCAAGCCCATGGTGCTGCTGGACGATTCCGCGCATTCCACCTACATGGCGCAAACCGGCGTCGTCGGCGCGCCGCAGGGGCAAAGCTTCCCCACCCACCTTACTCCCTTCCGCCTGGTTTCGTCCGAGCGCGTCATGTCCGGCGACAGCCTCGACGTGGTGTTCGAGGCCCAGTCCGGCGACGTCAAGGTCGTCAAGACCTACACCCTGCACAGGGGCCGCTACGATATCGGCGTGCGCAACGACGTCTACAACGTCGGCAACAGCCCCGTCACCCCCTCGCTGTATTACCAGCTTACCCGCGACGGCAACGACCCCCCCAATACGTCGCACTTCTACAGCACGTTTACCGGCCCGGTCGTCTATTCCAGCGAAGACAAGTACCAGAAGGTCAAGTTCTCGGACATCGACAAGAACAAGGCCAGCTACGTCAAGCAGTCCAACGACGGCTGGATAGGCATGGTGCAGCACTATTTCGCCAGCGCCTGGGTACCGCCCGAAGGCCAGGCCCGCCACAACGAAATCCTGCGCGTCTCCGACAACCTTTACGCGGTACGCGCCATCGAAGCCCTGGGCGCCATCGCTCCGGGCCAGCACAAGACCATCCAGTCCCAGTTGTGGGTCGGCCCCCAGGACCAAAGCGCCATGAGCCGCGTGGCCCCCGGCCTGGACGTCGTGGTCGACTATGGTTTCCTGACCATCATCGCCAAGCCGCTGTTCAAGCTCATGACCTGGATCCACAGCTTCGTGGGTAACTGGGGCTGGACCATCGTGGTGCTGACCCTGCTGATCAAGCTGGTGTTCTACCCGCTGTCGGCGGCCAGCTACCGATCCATGGCCAAGATGAAGCTGGTGGCTCCCCGGCTGCAGGCCCTGCGCGAGAAGTTCGGCGGCGACCGCGCCAAGATGAACCAGGCCATGATGGAAATGTACCGCACCGAAAAAATCAATCCGCTGGGCGGCTGCCTGCCCATGATTGTCCAGGTGCCGGTGTTCATTGCCCTGTACTGGGTGCTGCTGGGCAGCGTCGAAATGCGCGGCGCACCCTGGATCCTCTGGATCCACGACCTCTCGGCCCGCGATCCGCTGTTCATCCTGCCGGCCATCATGATGGCGACCATGTTCCTGCAGATCAAGCTGAACCCCACGCCGCCCGATCCCATGCAGGCCAAGATGATGATGTTCATGCCCTTGGTCTTCGGCGGCATGATGTTCTTCTTCCCCGCCGGCCTGGTGCTGTACTACTGCTTCAACAACGCCGTGTCGATCGCCCAGCAGCGGTTCATCATGCACAAGCTGGACAAGGAGAACGCGGCGGCGCACCGCTAGTTTTCCAATACGCCAGCGCGCCGCCCAAACGGCGCCACGCCCCCGATCAGGCTTCCGCCGATCGGGGGTTTTTCTTGGCCGGCCGCAAACCACCGCTTCCACCTGAAACCTCCAGGCGCTCAATCATCCGGCCCAGGCGGCCTGATTTCCACCGCCCATCGTCTTGCTCCCTGATGGAGAACCGCTCGGTGCCCAAACCGAGCTGCACGGTAGCCGCTCACTCATTTTGAAATAGTTTTTAACTATTAATATATTTATATTAATTATCTTTGTTTTGGCCGTTCAGCCACGTAAACTTTGCCAGGAGTGCCTGATCACCCCGCCGAACCTGGCAATTGCCCGGCAGACAGCCTGCGTGCTTGCCACCGATGCGAAGGGCCTGCTCAAGGCATTGCAAAAAAGACGCGGCCGGAAACAACACCCCGGGGGCCTCCCGCACAGTTTTCCAGGCTATAAAGCGTTATGGAACAGTAGTGTCAACCTCAACTGCCAAAAGGACTGCCATGAAGAAACTGACCACCGCTGCCGGCGCACCCGTCGCCGACGACCAAAACATCATGACCGCCGGGCCCCGCGGGCCCGCGCTGCTGCAAGACGTCTGGCTCATTGAAAAACTCGCCCACTTCGACCGCGAAGTCATCCCCGAGCGCCGCATGCACGCCAAGGGCGCCGGCGCCCACGGCACATTCACCGTTACCCACGACATTACCAAGTACACCCGCGCCAAGATATTTTCGGAAGTCGGCAAAACCACTCCCATGTTCATCCGCTTTTCCACGGTCGCCGGCGAGCGCGGCGCGGCGGACGCCGAGCGGGACATTCGCGGCGTGGCCATGAAGTTCTACACGGAAGAAGGCAACTGGGATCTGGTCGGCAACAACACGCCGGTCTTCTTCATGCGCGACCCGCTTAAATTTTCCGACCTGAACCACGCCGTCAAGCGCGACCCCCGCACGGGCCGGCGCAGCGCCCAGAACAACTGGGAATTCTGGACCGGCCTGCCCGAGGCCCTGCACCAGGTCACCATCATCATGAGCGACCGCGGTATTCCCGCCGGCTTTCGCCACATGCACCTGTTCGGCAGCCATACCTTCAGCTTCATCAATGCCAAGAACGAGCGCCACTGGGTCAAGTTCACCTTCAAGACGCAGCAGGGCATCAAGAACTTCACCGACGCCGAAGCCGGCGCCGTCATTGCCAAAGACCGCGAAAGCTCTCTGGCCGACCTGTACAACGCCATCGAAAACAAGGACTTCCCGCGCTGGAAACTGTACGTCCAGATCATGCCCGAGGCCGATGCCGGCAAGTACCACCTGAACCCCTTCGACCTCACCAAGGTCTGGCCGCACGGCGACTACCCTCTCATCGAGGTCGGCGTGCTCGAGCTTAACCGCAACCCCGAAAACTACTTCGCCGAAGTCGAACAGGCCGCCTTCACACCCGCCAACGTCGTTCCGGGCATCGGTTTTTCGCCGGACAAAATGCTGCAGGCCCGCCTCTTTTCCTACGGCGACACCCAGCGCTACCGCCTGGGCGTCAATCACCACCAAATCCCCATCAACGCCGCCAAGTGTCCGGTGCACGCCTATCACCGCGACGGCGCCATGCGGGTCGACGGCAACTACGGCGGCATCACGGGCAACCAGCCCAATGCGCAGGGCGAATGGCAGGATCAGCCCGACTTCCGCGAACCGCCGCTGTCCATCGAGGGTGCGGCCGACCACTGGAACCACCGGGTAGATGAAGACTACTTCTCCCAGGCCGGCAACCTGTTCCGCCTGATGAACGACACGCAAAAGCAGGCCTTGTTCGACAACACGGCCAGGGCCATTGCAGGCGTCACCAAGGAAGTTCAGGCCAAGCATATCGAACACTGTCGCCAGGCCGACCCGGCCTATGGCGCAGGCGTCGCCGCCGCCATCAAGGCCCTGGGCTAAGCCTGGAACAATAGCAACGTAGCTACCCGCCCCGATAAACACGGGGCGGGTTTCCAAAAGCGCTGAAGGCGGATGCAGTTTCCACTTTCAGCGCTCTTACTTTGCTGCCTCCTTATCCGCATGCACGCAAGCGTCGAGCGTAGCGCCTTGCGCAAGTCGCCCCATGAGGTATTGACTGCCGGCCGCGGCATCGCGCCGAGCAGGCAGTGCTACAAATAGCATTTGCCGTCCAGATATGCCTTGCGCCAGCGCGTAATGCTGATCCGTTCGAACAGTCCGCCTTTCGCGAACGGGTCGTCGTTGATGAACTGCTCCGCCTCCGCCCGGGTTTCCACGTTCAGGATGTACAGGCTGCCCGAACTGCCGATGCCGTCGTCATCCAGCTTGGCGCCGCAAGCCAGCAGCAAGGGGCGATGCGCTTCAAGATAATCCAGATGCTTGTCCCGCAGCGCCTGGCGCAAAGCGTGGGTGTGTTCCTTGTCGTCGGTTTCGATCAAATACGGCATGATGCTTCCTTGATATGTGGATAGGCCCGACACCATGTTAATCGCGCCCGATCCGCGCGCCAATGGGTACAGGCCAATTCACCGATACGTCCCCGCGCCCACTACAATGTAAAGGCCGCCTCCGGCTCCCATTCCTGCCGGCCGTCTCACCCCCCCTACGCAAACCGCTTATTGCCATGACCACCTATTCCCACCAGCCCATCGTCGCCATCGCCACGGCCCCCGGCCGCGGCGGCATCGGCGTCGTCCGCGTTTCGGGCCGCGACCTGAGCCGCCTGGTGGAAGCCCTGTTTTCCGCTCCATTGCAGCCCCGCCACGCCCACTACCTGCCGTTCAACGACGCGCAGGGCCTGCCCATCGACGCCGGCATCGCCCTGTACTTCAAGGCGCCGCACTCGTATACCGGCGAAGACGTGCTGGAACTGCAGGGCCACGGCGGCCCCGCCGTGCTGCGCCGCCTGCTGGAGCGCTGCATCGAGGCGGGGCGGGACATCGAGCTGCGGCACGCCGAGCCCGGCGAATTCACCCGCCGCGCCTTTCTCAACGAACGCCTGGATCTCGCCCAGGCCGAAGCCGTGGCCGACCTCATCGACGCCTCTTCCGAAGCCGCCGCGCGCAGCGCCATGGCCTCGCTCAGCGGCGAGTTCTCGAAGCGCGTCAACGCGCTGGCCGAACGCATCGTCCACCTGCGCATGCTGGTCGAAGCCACCCTGGACTTCCCCGAAGAAGAAATCGACTTCCTCGAAAAATACCAGGCCCGGAGCGCCCTGGAGGGAATCCGCCAGGACCTGGCCGCGCTCGTCCGCCAGGCCAGGCAAGGCATGATCTTGCGCGAAGGCCTGCAAGTGGTGCTGGCCGGGCAACCCAATGTCGGCAAATCCAGCCTGCTCAACGCCCTGGCCGGCGACGACATCGCCATCGTCACCCCCATCGCCGGCACCACCCGCGACAAAGTCGCCCAGCAAATCCACATACAAGGCGTGCCCCTGCACATCATCGACACCGCCGGCCTGCGCGACACCGAAGACACCGTCGAAAGCCTGGGCATCGCACGCAGCTGGGCCGAAATCGAAAAGGCCGACGTCATCATCCACCTGCAGGACGCACGCACCCACAACGACGAACTAGACTCCGCCATCACCCAGCGCCTGCCCCCCCGCACCCCCGTGCTCAAGGTCTACAACAAAATCGACCTGCTGGAGGCGGAGGGCGTAATGGCCCTGCCCGGCGTGAACGCAGGCGCAAGCCACGAATCCAGCCTCGGCATTTCCGCCAAGACCGGCGCCGGCCTGGACGATCTGCGCCAGCGGCTTCTGGACATCGCCGGCTGGAACCCCAGCGCCGAATCGCCCTGGCTCGCGCGCGAACGCCACCTGCGCGCCCTGACCCTCGCGGCCGAACACCTGGACATCGCCGACGAACACGCCAGCCACAACGACCGCGTGCTTGACCTGTTCGCCGAAGAACTCCGCTTGGCCCACGACGACCTTTGCACCATCACCGGCCAATTCACCAGCGACGACCTGCTGGGCGAGATTTTTTCCAGCTTTTGTATTGGGAAGTGAATCACCCCCGCTGCGCCCGATAGTCGGCCGCAACCTTCCGGACGGCTTCCAGATACGCGGAGGTGGCCGCATTGAGCGGGGCCTCGCTTACCGTGATGATGCAAACGGGATGCAGGTTGACCGATAGCGGCAAGGGCAGGATGGCCAGTTGCCCCGCCCGCACGAACCTGTTGGCGACGCCTTCGGGAATTGCCGAGAGCATCGAGGTCTGCCTGATGATCTCCAGGATCATCAGGATGGACGAGGTTTCCACCGACACCCTGGGAGCAGCGGCAGAATAGGCGGCGAGCCCGGCCGTTACCAAGGCATACAGCGGCGCTATCGTGGAAGGCAGGACCCAGTCGTAGGCGTTCAGCTCGCGGGCTTCCCAGCTTGGTTTTCCAAGCAGCGGATGATTGGGCCGGCAGACCACGACCGTGGGTTCTTCAAACAATATTTCCGTGGAGACCGAACGCGAATTCGGCTGGGACGTCATCCGTCCGATGATGCAGTCAAGCAGCCCTTTTTGCAGCATGGGGATCAGGGTGTCTTCCAGCCCTTCGTGCATGCTGACCTTGATTTGCGGACGGGTGTCGCGCAGCAGGACGATGGCGTCGGGAACGAGCACGGGTGCGGCAACGGGGAATACGCCCACTCTTACCCGCCCCGCCCATCCCTCCGTCAGGGTCTCGATTTCCGTTTGCGCGGCGTCCATGTCGGACAACGCTTTTACCGCCCAATGCAGCAAGGCTTCGCCCTGCGAAGTCATTTCCACCCCATGCGCCGTGCGCTCGAAGAGCTTGGCATCGAATATCGACTCGATCTCGGTCAACAGCTTGCTGGCCGCCGGCTGCGTGATGAACAGGTCTTGCGCCGCCTGCCTGATATTCTTGCGCCGCGCCAGCGCCTCGATGAAGACAAGGTGGCGCATCCGCAGCCGGGAACGTACGCGGTTCAAGGCTACAGGAGGGGTCTGCATGCCGGCTTGAGTCATTGCAATACGGATTTGGTTATACGCATATGTAATTTTTCTCGAAAGCGCCCACGGGGAAAAGCTGCTCCTATCATAACAACCATACATCACCAATAAAGGAGACGACCCGTGAAATCCAGCACTAAATCTCTGTTCGTGCTTTCATGCCTTACCCTCTTTACCGCCGCCACACCCCTGGCCCACGCCGACATCGCCGTTGGCGTCGTTCTTAGCGCCACGGGTGGCGCTTCCTCGCAAGGCAGGCCGGAAAAGAACGTGATCGACATGCTGCCGCCGACATTGGCCGGGGAACCTGTCAAATACATTGTCCTGGACGATGCCACGGATCCTTCGCTTGCCATCAAGAATGCAAAAAAGCTGATCTCCGAAGATCATGTCGACGCGCTGATCGCGGCGTCCAACACGCCTTCCGCTATCGCGATTGCCGGCGTCGCGGCGGAAAACAAAACTCCGCATATTTCGATGGCTCCCTTCACGCCCGCACCCGCCCAGTTTCCCTGGGTGTTCGTGGTGCCGCAGCCCGCCGGCCTGATGATCGAGGCCATACTTGAAAACATGCAGGCCACCGGCGTGAAAACCGTGGGCTACATTGGGTACTCGGACTCCTGGGGCGATCTTTGCTACAAGACCCTTACCTCGCTTGCCGGCAAGTACGGACTCAAGGTGGTCAACAACGAACGCTATGCCCGCAACGATAGTTCCGTGGTCGCGCAGGCCCTCAAGACAAAGTCGCTGAACCCTGACGCCGTATTGATCGGCGCCGCGGGAACCCCCGCCGCCCTTCCCCAGATCACCCTGGCCGACAACGGCTACAAGGGCAAGGTCTATCAAACCCACGGCGCCGTCAATGGCGATTTCCTGCGCATCGGCGGTAAAGGCGTGGAAGGCGCGCTGGCGCCTATCGGTCCGGTCGTCGTGTACAAGGATCTCAGCGATTCCGACCCCATCAAGAAAGTCTCGGCCGATTTCATGGCCAAGTATTCAAAAGCCTACGGCGACGGGCCGGTCAACGCCTTTACCACCTGGGCCTACGACGCCTACCTGCTGCTGGATAAAGCGGCCGGCGTCGCACTGAAAACCGCCAAGCCCGGAACCGAGCAATTCCGCACCGCAATCCGCGACGCATTGGAAAACCACACCGCCGGCCTGGTTGGCACCAACGGCATCTACAACATATCGGCAACCAACCATAACGGGCTGGACCAGCGGGCCCGCGTCATGGTTCAGGTCAAGAACGGGCAATGGCGACTGGCGAAATGACATCGGCCTATATTCCCTACGGCGCCTACTGGAGCACGCCCTTCGCAAAGTGGCAGGGCAGCTTCGCCCACCTGCATAGCCTGAAGTTCGCCGCCCACGTTGCCCGGCACGCGCTTGCAGAACGCAACATCGACGCATCCCGCATCGATATGGGCGTCCTGGGTTCAACCGTTCCCCAGCCTGGCGCTTTCTATGGCCTGCCTTGGGTCGCCACGATGATGGGCGCCCCCCATCTGGCGGGCCCGCATATTGCCCAGGCCTGCGCAACATCCGCAAGATGCCTGGCTGCCGCCTCGCAGGCGATCGCGGACGGCACCTCGGAATGCACGCTGGTGATTGCCGCCGACCGGATTTCCAACGGCCCGCAAATCTATTACCCCAATCCCCTGGGCCCTGGCGGCACGGGCGAGAACGAAGCCTGGGTGCTGGCCAACATCGAGAAAGACCCCGCCACCTCTCTTTCGATGCTCACCACCGCGGAAAATGTCGCCTCCAGGTTCGGCATTTCCACCCAGGAACAACACGAGGTCGTCCTGCGCCGCTACCAT
Source organism: Eoetvoesiella sp. (assembly GCF_035555955.1). Classification (NCBI taxonomy): domain Bacteria; kingdom Pseudomonadati; phylum Pseudomonadota; class Betaproteobacteria; order Burkholderiales; family Alcaligenaceae; genus Eoetvoesiella; species Eoetvoesiella sp. The sequence continues at coordinate 103,427 of NZ_DATMGA010000070.1, forward strand.
CAATACCAGGCCGCGCTTGAAAACGACAGCGCCTTCCTTGGACGATTCATGGCATTGCCGTTCGACGTGCCCAACGCCGCTTTGGCCAAAACCATTAATCGCATCGACGGCGACGAAGGCATTTTCGCATCAACCGCCGAAGGACTCGCCAGGCTGCGGCCCGTGGCCCCGGGCGGATCTGTGACCTACGGGGGGCAAACCCATCCCGCCGATGGCAATGCCGGAATGCTGGTGACATCCCGGGAACGAGCCCGGGAACTCAGCTCGCGCCCTGAAATCCAGGTGCAAATCCTCGGCTTCGGCCAGGCTCGCGCCGAGCCGGCCTTCATGCCCTACGCGCCCATTCCCGCCGCCAGGCTGGCGCTGGAACGCGCGCAAGTGAATATTGCCCAGTTGAACGCCGTCAAAACCCACAATCCCTTCGTCATCAACGATATCGCCCTGGCCAGGGAAACCGGGCTCGACGTCATGCAGATCAACAACTACGGCAGCTCGCTCATCTGGGGTCATCCTCAGGGGCCCACCGGCTTGCGTTCCGTCATGGAACTGATCGAGGAACTGGAATTGCAAGGCGGCGGCATCGGCCTGTTCACGGGATGCGCGGCGGGGGATTCCGCAATGGCCGTAGTCGTCAGGGTCGAGGATGCCCCCCGATGAGTGTTTCGCTGCACCAATTGAAAGATCGCTTTGCGGGTTCTGTTGTCGAACTTCTGCTGGACGCCGCCATTGCCAGTCCAAATCGTTGCGCGCTGGTCTGCGACGCCAAAGAGATCGACTACCGCACGTATGCGCATGCCTCGCTGGGCCTGGCGGCCGAGCTTCTTGGCCACAGGCCGGTGAAAGGACGGATCGGAACCATTATTTCCAACTCCATCGACGCATGCGTTGCCCACTTTGCCGTCATGGCCGCCGGCGCCCAGCTGCTGCCGATGAATCCCGCCTACACAGTACGGGAACTGGCTTACCAGCTGGAAGACGCCGATCTCGATCTCGTCCTGGCCGACGCCGTCCTGCAGCCTGTTATGCAGCCGCTGTTATCCGGCCTTGGCATCCCCGCGATATGGGTTGGCCATGAAGGAAGATGCCTGGCGGACACCCCATTTGCCGATGTCTCGACCTTGCCGGGCATAAGCGCGGGTTCATTGGGCATTTTGCAATACACGGGCGGCACTTCTGGAAAACCCAAGGGCGTGAACCTTACCCATGCTTCGCTGCGCGCAAATGTAGAGCAGCGCGAAGCCGTTCTACCCACGCGGGAAGATGAAGAGCGAATTCTTTGCGCCATGCCCTTGTTTCATTCCTATGGAATGGCAATGGGTCTGTACCTGTCCGCGCGCTGCCGGGGCACTCTGGTCATATTGCCCGCCTACCGGCGCGAAGCGTTGCTGGAAGCCATCGAGACGCACGCCATTACCATTTTTCCCGGCAGCCCCACCATTTATATCGGCCTGCTCGATCATCCCAAGGTAACCACCACGAACTGGCATTCCGTAAAGACATGCTATTCCGGCGCTTCGGCCCTTCCCGTCGAAGTGCTCAACCGTTGGCGCTCCATTGTGGGTGTTCCCATCTATGAAGGCTATGGGCAAACAGAAGCCGGTCCCGTGCTGGCGTATAACGGCCCGCAAGGTCCAATCAAGGCTGGGTCCGTGGGACGCGCGCTGCCAGACACCGAAATCGAAATCGTCGACGTTGAAACTGGCCGCTTGGCAATGCCCCAAGGAACGCCTGGCGAAATTCGCGCCAGGGGTCCCCAGATCATGCAAGGCTATCGCAACCTCCCGCTCGAAACCTCCGAGGCCCTGCGTGAGGGCTGGCTGTACACCGGCGATGTCGGTGTCCTTGACGAAGACGGATACCTGTATATCCAGGATCGCAAGAAGGACTTGATCATCGTCGGCGGATACAACGTTTATCCGCGCGAAATCGAAGAGGTTTTATTGCTTCATCAGGAAGTCATCGAAGCGGCGGTCATTGCCGAAGCCGACAGCTATCGGGGCCAGTCTTTACACGCCTTCGTCGTTCTGCGCCGCAACGGCACCTGCCAGGCGGAAGAACTTCTGGAGCATTGCGCCAGGAACCTGGCCAAATACAAACTGCCCGCGCGCATCAGCTTTATCGACGCCATGCCGAAGACATCCGTCGGCAAGACCGACAAAAAGGCCTTGAGACCCGCATTCGAGCCCGCCGCGGCGCGCAATGACATTTGACAAGGAGACGACAAATGCTGGTATGTATTATTGAATTTGGAACGGTTCCCGGCAAGGAAGAACAAAACCGGGCGTTGGTCACGGAACTGCTGGTCGAAGCCCGGACCATCGACGGCTTTATCTCAAAGGAAGGTTTCGTCAGCCGCGATACACCGGGCAAGGTCATTACCCTTTCCTACTGGCGGGACGCCGAGTCATTGCGCGCCTGGATGAGTAACGCGGAGCACCGCAAGGCGATCCCCCTGGGAAAGAAAGAGCTGTTCACCCACTACACGATCCAGATCGCCGAAATCAAGTCCGATCGAAGCTGGGTCAAGCCCTGATCTCGACCTTCCCGCTGCGCCGCCGGTATATTTCAGCAAATCAGGCCGAACGCGGTTAGCGGGTCGCCTTGTGGCGCGCGTTCAGTTCTGCGAAGCATGCACCTTGGCAAAATGGGCGAGATGCCGCTCGTAAGCCAGCTTGGTCACGGTATGCAGCATTTCGATTTTCTGGCCCATTTCCCCGCCTAGCCATAAGGAAAGCTGCCTCATGTTCTTGAGCATGGTGTCCAGCTGCAGCATTTCTTCCTTGCTATACACCGCCGGCGCGTCCTTGGACAGGTCTTCGGCGCTCTTGACCATTTTTGTGCTGATACGCTCCCAGGCTCGATACTGCGCCTCGATCTGGGCGCGGGTTTCGTTGCTCCACGACGTCATGCTCGGCGGCTTCCCATTGGCGGCGCTTTGAACCTGCGGGTCGATTTTCCTGGGAGGGTTCATGCTTGATGCACCTTAAAAAATGGTTCTCGTTGAGCAAGACATCCGCCAATTATAAAACCTGTTGTTACTTTTCAATACTTACATATATTAATAATTGTCAGTTTTCTCTGAAATGAATCCAAAAGTGTTGTGTTTTATCAATTTTGTCGCCGCATCACCACGTTTTCCACGACATACCGCAACCCTGGGAATATGGCCACACAGCCCACGTCAGCGCAGCGTTCGGCCAATCCACATTTTCTTGATTATTCCCCGAAAATATTTATAATTAATAACTATTATTTTTTATAACTAAATTAGCCCACTTTTATGAGCCCTGCCACCATGAGCCAGCCCGATTACTCCCATCTTCTGTCCGTCACGCACGTTGGCGCCATCGCCCAGGTAAAGATTACCCGCCCCGAAAAACGCAATGCGATCAACACAGAACTGGTCATGGCCATCAACGCCTGCTTCGAATCCATGCCCGAATTCGTCAAGGCCATCGTCCTGCACGGCGAAGGCGATCACTTTTGCGCCGGGCTGGATCTTTCCGAGGTAAGCGCCATGAGCGTGCCCGAATCCGTCCTGCACTCGCGCAGGTGGCATGCCGCCTTCGAACATATCCAGTTCGGCCGCGCACCGGTCATTGCCGTACTGCACGGCGCCGTCGTGGGCGGCGGGTTCGAGCTGGCATCGGCCACCCACATACGCATTGCGGAACCCTCGGCCTTTTACGCCCTGCCCGAAGGCAAGCGCGGCCTGTTTGTGGGCGGCGGCGGCTCGGTGCGCATTTCGCGCCTCATCGGCGTTCCCCGCATGACCGACCTCATGCTGACCGGCCGGGTGCTCAGCGCCCGGGAAGGCCACGACATCGGGATCTCGCAGTATTCCGTGGGCGAAGGCGAAGGCTTGGCCAAGGCCATGGAGCTGGCCGAAAGCATCGCCACCAACGCCGCCATGACCAACTACGGCGTCATGCACATGTTGCCGCGTATTGCCGATCAAAACATCCAGGACGGCCTGGCCACCGAATCCCTCATGGCAGCCGTCGCGCAAACCGACCCGGCCACCCTGGATCTTCTCGCCCAGTTCCTGCAGGGCAAGAAAAACAAGGTTCAGTTCAAGTCCTGAGCTCGGCCGCCGCGCACGCAATACCTACTACATCGGATTCTTCACCATGTTCACCTACCAGGCCCCGCTCAAGGACATCCAGTTCGTGCTGTCCGACCTCCTAAACGCGTCCGAGTCCTTGCGCACCATTCCCGCTTTCGCCGAAATCGACGACGACTTGATGCTCCAGGTTATAGAGGAAGCGGGAAGGTTTGCCAGCGAAGTCCTTTTCCCGCTGAACGCAGTGGGCGACCGGGAAGGCGCGCGCTACAGCGAAGGAACGGTCACCACGCCGAAAGGCTTCGCCCAGGCGTACAGGCAGTTCCGCGAAGCCGGCTGGCCCGCGCTGGCCTGCGATCCCGAATACGGCGGCCAGGGGTTGCCCCATACGCTCAACAGCGTCCTGTACGAAATGCTCAGCGCCACCAACCATGCCTGGACCATGTTTCCCGGACTGCTTCACGGCGCCTACGCCTGCCTGCACCGCCATGCTTCCACCGAACTCAAGCAGCGCTACCTGCCCAAGATCGTAAGCGGCGAGTGGCTGGCCACCATGTGCCTCACCGAGGCCAATGCCGGCAGCGACCTTGGGCTTCTGCGCACCCGCGCCGTGCCCCAGGCAGACGGCTCATACCGCATCAGCGGCAACAAAATCTTCATTTCGGGCGGCGAACAGGACATGACAGACAACATCGTGCACCTGGTTCTGGCCCGCCTGCCCGATGCGCCGGCCGGCAGCAAAGGCATTTCCCTGTTTCTGGTGCCCAAATTCCTGCCGGACGGCAATGAACCGGGTGCGCGCAATGCCGTCGAATGCACTGGCATCGAGCACAAAATGGGCATCCACGGCAGCCCGACCTGCAGCATGCAATTCAACGAAGCAACTGGCTGGCTGGTCGGCGAACCCAACAAGGGCCTGGCCGCCATGTTCGTCATGATGAATTCCGCGCGGCTGGCAGTCGGCATAAACGGGGTTGGAATCTCTGAAACCGCCTACCAGAACTCCCTGTCGTATGCTCAGGAAAGGCTGCAGATGCGGTCGGTCAGCAGGTCCGCCGACCGCAAGAGCGCAGCAGCAGATCCCATCATCATGCATCCGGCCGTGCAGCGCTTGCTCATGACGCAGCGCGCCTATCTCGAAGGCGGGCGTATGCTCACCTACTGGAATGCGCTGCTGCTCGATCATGCCGAACATCATTCCGATGCCGAAGTCCGAAAATCCATGGAATCGCAGCTGGCGCTCATGACGCCCATCATCAAATCCATGCTGACGGAGCAAGGGTTTCAAGGCGCCAGCCAGGCTTTGCAAATATACGGCGGCCACGGCTACGTCGCCGAAACCGGCATCGAACAATACGTGCGCGACTCGCGCATCACCATGGTGTATGAAGGCACCAATGAAATCCAGGCGGTGGATTTGCTGATCCGGAAAATCATTGCCGACGGCGGCCGCGGCCTGGATCGATTCCTGGGCAGCATCGACGCCACCGTTCAGCAGCATGCGCAAGGCCAGTTCGCCGAATACGCCAATCAATTGAAGGCCCTTGTCGAACGCATTCGCAGCGCCATTGCCGGCATTATCGAGACCAGCGCCCAGTATCCGGAACTGCCCTACCAAATAGCGCCGGAAGTGTTGCGGCTGGTGGGACACAGCGCGTTCGCCTGGCTCTGGCTGCGTGCCGCGCATGCGGCCCAGGCCAATCTGGATAAAGACCTCGGCTTCCATACCGAAAAACTGTCGACCGCCGACTATTACTACTCGTTTGTCCTGCCCGAAACCGAACAGCTTTTGTCCGTTATTGAAAGCAGCCTGAAAAACAGCGCCAAAGGCAGGCAAACCACATTCTTCGCCAAGGCTATTCGCGATGCCTGCCGCAACAGTTAAGCAGACCTCCACGGCCCGTGACGTGGCGCCTCCCCCAATAGACCAAAGCGACTTGCTGAGTCTATTGGGCTACAACTGCCTGCAGGCTTATCTTGCAGTCATTCCCGTTATCAAAAAGCAGCTGGCCAAGCATTCCCTGCGGCCGGTTGAGTTTACGGTGCTGTCTTTGGTGAAGGCCAATCCGCAGATCAATCAAAAGCGCCTTGGACAAACCATAAATGTGTCGCCGCCCAATCTGGCTACCCTGCTCGACCGCATGGAGGCGGACGGTTTACTGGTGCGCCAGCGCAACCCGCTGGATAAACGCTCGCAAATTTTGGCCCTTACCCAAAAGGGCGCGAAATTATGCGCCAAAGCCCAGGCTGGCGCCGAAAAGCTGGAAGCCATACCGCAATTGACCAAGGCAGAGCGCATGGAACTGATGCGGCTGCTGCAAAAAGTATTTCTGCACGATAATAATTAATCGACAGGCCTGGGTTATATCAAGACCACGGGCCTATGACGGCTCAAGGGTTTTTGGGGGTATCCAACCCGAGTGCTTTAAAATAAAAAGTCTTTTTCCATTTGCCGAATGGGCGCCCAACCAGTCACCTGCATAAGCGCCGATCCGTCTTTTTGCCCTCCGCATTCATGATTGCATGTACTTAGTCAAACAACTGCCAGACAACCCTCTTGATATTGTCGGAGACATCCACGGCGAACTTTCGGCATTGCAGGCCTTGTTGCTTCAACTTGGCTACGACGAGCGCGGAAACCACCCCAAACACAGAAAGCTGGTTTTTATCGGCGACCTGGTCGACAGAGGCCCGGACAGCGACGGCGTGCTTGCCCTAGTTCAATCGCTTATTGCCAATGGCAACGCCTATTCCATTCTCGGCAATCACGAAATCAATTTGCTGATAGACGACATCAAGGACGGTTCAGGCTGGTTTTTCGACGAGCGTTACAAGGCGGATCTCAAGAATTACGCCCCGTTCCAGCGCACCGCGCCGGAGCGCCGGCAGGCGGTGCGCGACTTTCTGGGCAATTTGCCCATAGCCCTGATACGCGACGATATCCGTGTCGTCCACGCCGCCTGGACCACTTCCGCCATCGAAGCCATCCAGGACGTCCCCATAGGCAGCGTCACCCAGCAGTTCAAGCTATGGGATTCCATCGCGCAATCCAAGGCGGAAGCCTCTGGTCTATTTCAACGCTGCCAGGCCGAGAAAGCCCGCTGGGCAGCCCAACTCGAGGACGAACACAACCCTCCGCCATTCCTGTATTCCATTGCCGAATACGAAGCTACCCAGCAAATGATCAACCCGCTCAAGGTCTTGACCTCGGGCGTCGAGCAGCAGGCCGACACGCCGTTCTTCGCCGGCAACCGCTGGCGGTTTTCAGACAGGGTCAATTGGTGGGACCATTACGACGACCGGGTTCCCGTTGTCATCGGTCATTACTGGCGCCTGCTCAAGCCCGGCGCTTCCACGCAGACGCCGCGCTACAGCCAGCTGTTCCGCAATATCCCCCCCACGGCCTGGCACGGCAGGCATCGTAATGTATTCTGCGTTGATTACTCCGTAGGAGCTCGCTGGCGCGATAGAAAGGCGCGACGCTCCCCTCCCTCCCGGTTCAGGCTGGCAGCGCTCCAGTGGCCTGAAAACCGCCTTGTATTCGACACCGGCGAAATCATCGCCACCGAATAGCAACAGCACGAATACCTCGCATGAGATTGGCAGGCAGCAGCCAGGCCGGCTCCTGCCTGTTCAAACCAAACAGCCGCACAGCACAAAACGCTACCAGGCAAAACTCGCCATCATGAAGAGTTTTTTGCCGCGGCAATGGTTCCACGGCAAAAATAAGGGCCCAGCAGTGCCGAGCCCCCCTATCGTAGATGGTTATTTACAATATATTACATTGTGGATAAGTACTGGAAGGCTGGTTTGTGGATAGCTTGTGGATGGAAGGCTAACAAGCTATCGTTATTTTCAACAGCCAAAAGTTGTCCAGAATCCATCCTTTTGCTAAACCCGACTTATCCGCAAAAAAATTGCTTGTAGGCTGTTGAAAAAACATCAAAAGATTGGCTTGTTAGAGTTATCCACAGACACCCATCATTCTTACCAATTTAATATATAAAAAAGATAAACAACCAAAAACATCAACCCTTTTCGGCCTGCCATCCTGGCTTCACACCCTCTTCCATTCCTGGCCTATACTTCGATCCACGGAAGTTTTGGCCGTCTTGGTGGTTCCCGGAAGAGCGTTCCGGGCTTTGGCAGGCAGGTTTGATCAGTTGGCCCCGGAGGTGGTTTGCGGACTTTAGATTTGTTTCAATCGTTCAAGGGCGGCATCGAGCGTTGCGTTTTGCTTGGCAAAACACAGGCGAACGAGCCCGTGATTCGATTTGGGTGCTTCGGGATTCTGGTAGAACGCGGCCATGGGGATAGCGGTTACACCATGTTCCTTGGTCATTTTTTGCGCAAACTGCATTTCGGTTTCATTGGAGATGCTGCTGTAGTCGGCCAGCAAGAAAAACGTACCCTGGCTTACCAATGGTTTGAACCTGCTTGTTGCCAACGCACTCGAAAAATAGTCCCGCTTTGCCTGGTAAAAGCCGGATAAATTCATATAGTGCTGCGGATTTTCCAGAAACTGGCCCAATGCATATTGCATGGGGGTATTTACGCTGAAAACGCTGAATTGGTGCACTTTGCGTATTTCGGCGGTTAATTTTGCCGGTGCTGTGCAGTAACCGATTTTCCAGCCTGTTGTATGAAACGTTTTGCCAAACGAAAAAACCACGATCGCATTGTTTGCCAAAGCGCGTCTCGTGGAAATGCTTCGATGCGGTTCTCCGTCGAAAACAATATGTTCGTAGGCTTCATCGGACAATATCAGGATGCCTGTATCGTGAACAATGGATTCAAGAATATCCAGTTCGTGTTCGGCAAGAATGTTTCCGGTTGGGTTATGAGGAAAATTCAGGATAATCATTCTTGTCTTGGCAGTTATAGAGTCACGAACGCGTTGCCAATCCATGCTGTATTTTGGCTGCTCTTCATTCGGGGGAATCATTGGAACGACTACGGGAATCCCTCCTGCCAGTGCGATTGCAGGTATATATAGGTCGTAAACCGGCTCGATGACTATGACTTCATCACCTGCGTTGACCAGAGCAAGAATGGTGGCCATTAAGGCTTCGGTTGCACCGCTGGTAACGGTAATTTCCGTATCCGGATCGTAATAATGGCCGTATAGAGTTTTTATTTTCTTGCTGATCTGATGACGAAGTGCGGGCACCCCTGACATAGCGGCATATTGGTTATGCCCCTGTTCCATGGCCTGGCTTACCAGGTGAACAAGCTCCGGGTGGGGATTGAAATCTGGAAAGCCTTGGCCGAGGTTGATGGCATTGTTGTCGATGGCCATTTGGCTCATGACGGTAAATATGGTGGTTCCCACGTTGGGTAGTTTGGATTGAATGTTCATGCCGCTAATATATTGATGGCTGAAAAAGGATATTGTTGGTGGGTATTAATGCTGTTTTCCATTCGGATGCATTTATTGCCTGGGTCCTGGAAAATAGCTTGTAGGTATTAAACCGCTCTATATTCAAAATAATCAAAAGGTATTTTTATTCGTCATTTCGTATAACTCTAATTTGACAGTCTTTATATTAATTTTTATTTGACGATAAAAAACCACATTGGGGTTAATAAGTATTTGAAAATACCAATCCCTATAGGTATGCTCACATCTGCATTTGAAACAGGCCGCACGCAAGCTTCCGCTATGGGTATTTGCGCCAGGCTTCAATCAATATTGAACTCCTGTTGCAGGTTTCAGGCTGTTGATGTGAGCGTCTTGATTCATTGCATTTTTGTTTATTTTTTTGGACGCTACGCATTATGGCTCAGAAGGGCAAAGTTAAATGGTTTAACGCTGACAAGGGTTTTGGTTTCATTACCCCCGATGAAGGCGGAGCAGATGTATTCGCTCACTTTTCGGAAATCGAAGGCCGCGGCTATCGCAGCCTCAACGAAGGTCAGGAAGTTGAATTCGAAGTAAAAGACGGCCCCAAGGGCCCGCAAGCAGCCGGAATCCGCGCAATCTAAAGCTGTTTGGTTTGTGTGGCATCCGCACAAATTAGGGAACGTCCCACTTCGGTGGGACGTTTTATTTTTGGCCTTGTGATTTCTTAGTCAGGGTCAGACACTTCATATTCGCTGCTGACCAGGTAGATATTGGCCTCTTTTGTTGAACCTTTCGTTCTAAGAAGGCCTTAGGTTTTACCTGGCTCTTGCATTTCTATGCACCGGTTTCCCACCTTGTTATACACAAGGTTGTTCACAATTTACTGGATAACATTTACCTGGTTCGATCGTGTTTGCCTGTACCCGTTTTCGGATTTGAGTCCTCGGAGGGATATAGGGACATTTGGGTGCGCTGTCGGTGAAGATAGCCTGTAGCCTTGAGCAGCCCGAAATTATCAAGCTTGAAATCACAGGGTTATGCACAGAGTTATTCACAGAGATGGTTTAGGCATTTTAGGCTCAGCTTATTTTTGTTTCACGTGAAACATGATCTGATGTTGTTTGATTTAATAACTGTGTTTTTCCCGACTTTTTGGCACTTTGTTATTGGGCGGTTGGCTTCGACCTAGATCCTTGTTATTGGAGTGGGTGTTTTTTAGGTTCTTGAACGGCCGGGAAGCGCCTGCACCGGTGCGCTCAGGTCGCGGCGGCCCCGGCAGCCGGGGCTACCCATGGCGACAGCCGTTTTCGGGCGCTCGCCGAACTCGGACGAACGGCCAGCCCCCGGCTGGCCGTCAACGCCGTCCTCGAACAACGGCTCGCTTGCCTCCCGAAAACGGCCGCCGCCATGGCTTGCTCCAACTTCGCTTACCGGCACAGGCGCTCCCCGGCCTTGCGGTAGTGATTAGCGGCGAAACCCCTTCTTCGAACTTAGGCATTGCCGCCAGTGTAAATACTTAAGCTGAAATTGTTCTAGTAGCAAAACCCTATTTTCTGAGCCTGGATATCTGTTGGTCAGTGAAATATTCGAATTAAAATTACTCTGGGCTATCTATTGGCCGAGATCGCAAGTGTTGTGTTTCACGTGAAACACGGCGAGATTTACAAACAATAAAGTTGTTCCACGTGAAACGTCGAGAACGGGGAAGTATAATTCGGACTCTATTCTGCTCTACCTATCTTTAAAATGATCTACCCCGATGAATTCGATGTAATAGTTGTTGGCGGAGGCCATGCCGGCACCGAGGCTGCTTTGGCCTCGGCGCGGTCAGGCGCCAAAACGCTATTGCTTACTCATAATATGGAAACACTGGGACAGATGTCTTGTAATCCATCCATTGGGGGAATTGGTAAAGGCCATCTCGTTAAAGAGGTGGATGCGTTGGGTGGAGCAATGGCCTATGCCACCGATCAGGCAGGAATACAGTTTCGGATATTGAATCGTTCCAAAGGGCCGGCTGTTCGTGCTACCCGTGCCCAGGCTGACCGTTCCTTGTATCGCAAGGCGATAAGAACCATTTTGCAGAATCAGCCAAATCTGATGATCTTCCAACAAGCGGTAGAAGACTTGATGGTTGAGGGCGATAAAGTGGTTGGGGCAGTCACTCAGGTAGGGATCAAGTTCAAGGCGAAAACAGTTGTCTTGACCACAGGTACGTTCTTGAATGGGCTGATTCATGTGGGACTGGATCATTACTCCGGCGGGCGCGCGGGGGATCCTCCGGCTATATCCCTGGGTCAACGGTTAAAAGAATTGCAACTGCCCCAAGGGCGGCTTAAAACCGGCACGCCGCCTCGTATCGATGCGCGTAGTATTGATTTCAGCAAAACCGAAGTCCAACCGGGGGATCTGGACCCCGTACCCGTATTCTCGTACATGGGTTCCGCTGATCTGCATCCGCAGCAAATGCCGTGCTGGATTACGCACACGAACGAAAAAACCCATGACATCGTTCGGTCTGGCCTGGATCGGTCGCCCATGTATAGCGACAAGGGCGAGATCGAAGGTATAGGTCCCCGGTATTGTCCATCCATTGAAGACAAGATCCATCGTTTTGCTGATAAAGCCAGCCACCAAATATTCCTCGAACCGGAAGGGTTAAGCACCAACGAGATTTACCCAAATGGCGTCTCTACCAGCCTGCCGTTCGATATCCAGCTTGCTTTGGTCCGTAGCCTGCCAGGTTTGGAAAATGCAATCATCATGCGTCCGGGCTACGCGATCGAATACGATTATTTCGATCCACGTGGATTGCATGCAACCCTGGAAACCCGTGCGATCAAGGGTCTGTTTTTTGCCGGCCAAATCAACGGTACTACGGGCTACGAAGAAGCTGCCGCACAAGGTTTGCTGGCAGGGATAAACGCAGCAAGGCAAGCTGCTGGTCAGGAAGGCTGGACACCTAAACGCAGTGAAGCCTATCTGGGTGTTCTGGTAGACGATCTGATTACACGCGGGGTTACCGAGCCATACCGAATGTTTACTTCGCGGGCGGAATACCGTTTAAGCCTGCGCGAAGACAATGCCGATCTGCGCCTTACCGAAACCGGCCGAAAATTAGGCTTGGTCGACGATATTCGATGGGATGTTTTCAATCGCAAGCGCGATGCCGTAGCTCAGGAAATCGAGCGCCTGAAATCAAGCTGGGTGAACCCCAGGATACTAAGCGTTCAGGCTTCGGAAGCATTGTTGGGGAAGAAAATAGAACGTGAGTACTCACTTTACGATTTGCTGCGGCGCCCGGAAGTCTCCTACAAGGCGTTGACCGAACTCAAGAATATCGAAGGCCAAAATCTGGGCGGGCCGGGGCTTTCCGACGAGGTGGCGGCGGAGCAGGTCGAGATCCAGGTCAAATACGCGGGCTATGTGGCTCGCCAGATGGACGACGTGCAAAAGCAGGCTGAACAAAACGAGCAGCCTATTCCCGAAGAGCTGGATTACGACGCCATCACCAGTCTTTCCATCGAGGTTCGCCAGCGCCTGAAAGCCGCGCGGCCTACCACGGTCGGCCAGGCTGGCCGAATCTCGGGCATAACGCCCGCGGCAATATCTCTGCTGCTTATCCATATAAAACGTTTGCAGTACGGCAAGAAAGCGGCGTAATGGCACAAGATGATTTCGAGCGCCGCCTGAATGGCGCGGCTCAGGCCCTGGGCCTTGCCATAACGCCTCGCGAGGCCCAGACGCTGTTGATGTATATGCAGCAAATGCAGCGCTGGAACCGCACTTACAATCTTACGGCGCTGCGCGACGCGGGGCAGATGCTGGTTCAGCATGTCTTTGACAGCCTGGCCGTCATCCAGCCATTGCGGCGGGCCCTGGGCGATGCTACTGTCTCGTCTGGGAGGCTTATCGTCGATGTCGGGTCGGGTGGCGGCTTGCCGGGCGTGGTAATCGCCGTCATGGAACCGCAATGGCAGGTGCGTTGCGTCGATGCCGTCGAAAAGAAAATGGCGTTCGTACGCCAGATGACCGGCGTGTTGGGTTTGCCCAACCTGCATGCGGAACATGCCCGGGTCGAAAGCCTGCCGTCCCTGGATGCCGATATCGTGGTTTCAAGGGCTTTTGCATCGCTCGATGATTTTGCCGCGCTTGCGGGCCACCATGTATCGCAAAATGGCCGTCTGCTGGCCATGAAAGGGCGTGAGCCCACCGAGGAGATTGCTGCGTTGCAGCAAAAAACCGGCTGGCTTGTCGAACGTATCGAACCGTTGACGGTGCCCGAGCTGGACGCCCAACGTTGCTTAGTCTGGATGAGTCGTCAAGGAAACCCATGAATCAAAATAGCGCCGTCGAAATAGCAAAGGTTTTTTGCATTGCGAACCAGAAGGGGGGCGTCGGCAAGACAACAACCGCCATCAACCTCGCGGCGGCTCTGGCCGCACTGAACAAGCGTGTGCTGCTCATCGACCTCGATCCCCAAGGCAACGCAACCATGGGCAGCGGGATCGATAAAAACAAGCTCAAGGCCAATCTTTACCAGGTGCTTATCGGCGAAGCCAGCATCGCCGAAACCGCCGTGCGGTCGGAGTCCGGCGGCTACGATGTCCTGCCGTCCAACCGCGAACTTTCCGGCGCCGAAATCGACCTCATTCAAATGGACCAGCGAGAGCAGCAGCTCAAGCAGGCCATTACGCTGGTGCTGGACGAATACGATTTCATCCTCATCGATTGCCCGCCGACTTTGTCCCTGCTGACGCTCAATGGCCTGGCGTCGGCGCATGGCGTCATCATTCCCATGCAGTGCGAATACTTTGCGCTGGAAGGGCTTTCCGACCTGGTCAACACCATCAAGCGCGTGCACAACAACATCAATCCCGATTTGCAGCTCATTGGTTTGCTGCGGGTCATGTTCGACACACGCGTCACGCTGCAGCAGCAGGTGTCCGATCAAATCGAGTCCCACTTCGGAGATCGGGTCTTCAAGGCCATTGTTCCACGCAATGTGCGCCTGGCCGAAGCGCCCAGCCATGGCATGCCGGGAACCGTCTACGACAAGAATTCGCGTGGCGCCAAAGCATATATCGAGTTTGGCAACGAACTGGTAAAACGGGTAAAGAAAGAAGCCCTGAAGGCTGTTGCCCGGCCGCCCCAACAGGCAAATATTTAAAGGAATACCGTCATGGCAACAAAGGCAGCGCCGAAAACGGCGACGAAACCCGCGGCAAAAGCCCCTGCGAAAAAACCAAAAGGTCTGGGCCGCGGCCTGGACGCCCTGCTGGGCGCCGACGCTCCCGTCATCGGCACGCTCGGCAAGGCCGCCGAAGCCGTTCCGGAAGCTCCGCCCGCGGTGCTCAAGGTTGGCGTCATGGTGGCGGGCAAGTATCAGCCTCGTACCCGCATGGACGAAGGCGCGCTCAACGAGCTGGCCGATTCCATCCGCACGCAGGGCATCATGCAGCCCATTCTGGTTCGTCCCTTGCAGGGCGCGGATGCCGGTAAATACGAAATCATTGCTGGCGAGCGCCGGTTTCGCGCCGCGCAAATCGCCGGACTCGCCGAAGTTCCGGTGCTGGTTCGCGAAGTGGAAGACGAAAACGCCGCGGTCATGGCGCTTATTGAAAACATCCAGCGCGAAGATCTCAATCCTCTTGAAGAAGCCCAGGGCGTGCGGCGCCTGCTGGACGAATTCGGCCTTACCCATGAGCAGGCGGCGCAGGCCATCGGCCGCTCGCGCTCGGCCACCAGCAATCTGTTGCGCTTGCTGAACCTTACCGGTCCGGTGCAAACCATGCTGCTGGCCGGCGACATTGATATGGGCCATGCCCGCGCACTGCTGGCCACCGATGCTGCGCAGCAAATCCTGCTTGCCAACGAAATCATCGCCAAGCGCCTGTCGGTGCGGGAAACGGAAAAGCTGGTGGGCCGCAGCATCCGCGCAGCCGAAGAGCCTCCCACCCGCTCTGCGCGCGCCGTCGTGGCGCAGTCGGGCGACGCCAAACGCCTCGAGGCCGCGCTGTCCGACCATCTGGGCACCAAGGTGACCCTGAAAATCGGGCCCCGCAACCGCGGCCAGCTGCTCATCGACTTCCACGACTGGGAACATCTTAATTCCCTGCTCGAGCGCCAGGGCCTGGCCGGCGTCGTCGATGCCTGATCCCGTCAGGCCCCGCATTGCCGTTCTGGGAACGGGCGGCACCATTGCGGGCTTGCCACTGCAGGGCGGCCTGGGCTATCGGGCCGGCGCTTTGTCCGTGCAGAATATTCTTTCCGCCTTGCCGGATGTCGACGGCTGGCTGCAGCTGCATTGCGAACAGCTTTCCAATATCGGCAGCCAAAACATCGCCTATGCCGATTGGCTTCGGCTGGCTGCCAGGGTGCAGACCCTGGCAGATGGCGAAACGGTCGACGGCATCGTCATCACGCACGGCACTGATACCCTCGAGGAAACCGCCTATTTTCTGGACCAGACGCTTTGCTGCGGGATTCCCGTCGTGCTCACCGGCGCAATGCGTCCGGCCCATGCCGTTGGCGCCGACGGCCCCGGCAACGTATTGGGTGCGCTGGCGGTGGCCGCCAGCAGGCAATCCGCCGGACGCGGCGTTCTGGTCGTCATGAACGAGCAAATCCACAGTGCGCGCGACG
Source organism: Eoetvoesiella sp. (assembly GCF_035555955.1). Taxonomy (NCBI): domain Bacteria; kingdom Pseudomonadati; phylum Pseudomonadota; class Betaproteobacteria; order Burkholderiales; family Alcaligenaceae; genus Eoetvoesiella; species Eoetvoesiella sp. Next base: position 119,479 of record NZ_DATMGA010000070.1, read on the forward strand.
TGCAAAAAACGGCCGCCACAGGGGTCGATGCCTTTGCCTCGCCCAACAGCGGTCCGGCAGGCTGGGTGCAGGGCCGGGATCTGGCCTATTACAGCCCGGCTCCGTCCGCCTCGGCGCCGATGTTCGGTGTCTTGCCCGAAACGCCTCCCAGGGTATTCATTTTGCATGTCCACGCGGACGCCGATGTTGCCATGGTGCGAGCCTGTGTAGGCTTGGAACCGGACGGAATCGTCATGGCGGGGGTAGGCAACGGCAATGCCCCCGACGACGTGCTTGCCGTGTTGTCCAAGGCCGCCGCAGACGGCGTCGCGGTGGTTCGCGCCAGCCGCACAGGATCGGGGCGGGTCGTCCGCAATGCCGAAATCGACGACGACAACGAGGGTTTCATTGTTTCGGGCCATCTAAGCCCACAGAAGGCCCGGATACGGTTGATGCTCGCGCTGACCCAAAGCCGCGACCCCGCAGTGTTGCAAACCTATTTCATGCCCGAATGAGGCGTCTGCATCGTTTGACAAGCAAAGAAAAACCCTTCATAATCCGTGGTTCTCTTTTGGTGGGATGCCCGAGTGGTTAAAGGGGGCAGACTGTAAATCTGTTGGCCTTGCGCCTACGTTGGTTCGAATCCAACTCCCACCACCAGGGCTTTGGCTGGTTGCCGAATGTTTTTGCCCCTTTCCTGCGGCAAAAGGCATAGGCGGCCGGCTGTTTAAGTATCAAGCCGGGAAAGAATAGAATCCCCTCGCGGGTGTAGCTCAATGGTAGAGCAGAAGCCTTCCAAGCTTACGACGAGGGTTCGATTCCCTTCACCCGCTCCAGTTTTTTGATGTCCGCGCCTGGTTATAGGGGCGGGCAGTGTCAGAAAAGCAGTTGCCCATGTGGCTCAGTGGTAGAGCACTCCCTTGGTAAGGGAGAGGTCACGCGTTCGATCCGCGTCATGGGCACCACACCGATTATTTATTTTTTACAGCGTAATTCCATAGTCAGGAGTAAGCCATGGCAAAAGGTAAGTTTGAGCGGACCAAACCGCACGTAAACGTGGGCACGATTGGCCACGTTGACCACGGCAAGACGACGTTGACGGCGGCGATCACGACGGTGCTGGCCAAGGCCGGCGGCGGGGAAGCCAAGGGCTA